>JAZRID010000248.1:0-1405 GCA_045645125.1 Oscillospiraceae bacterium
AGACCGCCTGCCAGAACCAACGCCCAGACAGGGATGGTCCACTGGAGCGCAGAAATAAAGTCGCTAATCTTGAGGGTGTTTGTCTTACGGTCCTTTTCAAAAATACCGTAGTAGGACACAAACAGAACACAGAAAAATCCGAGGGGGATGAGCTGTGCCATCTTGACACCGCGGAAAATGCCAAGCTCCAACATATAGTCGGTGGAGGCGAGGGGGGCGGCGGTCAGCATGGCACCGATGAGCGACACGGCGATAGCAGATAGGAGAATGGCGCAGGCGCGGGGGAGAATCTGTGTCAACTTGGCATCGGGGGAGAGTTTCTCGGCGGAACTTTTGGCGCAGAACAGCAGGAGCGTGGCGGCTAGACAAGCAAATACAACGGCATTGGCAAAGCTAGCAACCAGACGGAAAGTAGTGGGGGCAACCAACCATGCACCTGCGACCCCGACCGTCGCCACACCAGCGAGGAGCAAAGTCCACTTCTTCTTGAAAGGCAGGAAAGTGGAGGGGAGCAGTGCGCCACCCAACCCTGCGCTCAGTCCTGTTGCCAGGAGAGCCAGAGAGGGCACTTGCAGATTGTCCATCACGCTCGCACGACCCATACGGATGCCGTGGTCGGCCAGACGCTCGTTGAGGCCTTCAAACATATCGCGGTACACCTCGATGTCGGTGACATACGCAAAGGTGCTGTTGGTCTGCTTGACAGGCTTGAAGTAGATGACACGGATATTGCGCTCGGTGATAGCGCGGAACAGCGTGTTTTCGATTTCCTCCGCGCCCTCGTAGCCGTAGTAGGCATAGCGGTACTGGATATAATCCCAGACGGAAAAAACGCGGACGGTATTATAGTTGGTTGCCTCTGCGATATCGAGCACACCAGACTGCATGATGTTCTCGCGCTGGGTCGTGTTCTCAATCAGACCAATGGTGATATTGTTTTCTGTAATATATTGCATCGCGTGGGAAACGCCGTCGTCAAAACCGATAACCGCTTCGCCACCTGCGATGATATATTCGGGAGCAAGGTTATGGCGTTCATAGTCCGCCAACACAGCTTTGGCAAACTGGGCATCGTTGTGCCCATCGTAGCAGATAGTGCGGGGAATAATCTCCATGCCGAGGGAGTGAATCAGTTCCACTTTCTCAGGCAACAGACCCAAGGAGAGATACAGCAACACGGAGGATTTAATCTCTTTGCGCTGGGTGAAGCCAGCACCCACATTGTCGATGTAGGGGTAGGCGGAGAGATAGAGGGTGTCCGTTACCGTGCCATCCATCCACAGGAACAGCTGTTCCTCGCCGTCTGCGGTGGTCTCATACAGAAAATAGGTGTTCTGTGGCAGGCGTTCCGTAACGGCAAAGCGGACAAAGTCCACGGCCTCTGCGCCAGACACCTCGACCAGAA
>JAZRID010000249.1:0-7105 GCA_045645125.1 Oscillospiraceae bacterium
CACACTGTTGGCCAATTCCTGCGCGGTATCTGTCGTAGCAATCACAGGGGTACGGTACTTTTTCGTATAGGTTGCCAGTCCTGCGATATGGTCGCGGTGGGCATGGGTAATCAGCACGGCCGACAGGGATTCTGGTGTCAATCCCAAGCTGTCCAACGACTGACAAATTTTCCGACAGGATATGCCCATATCAATCAAAATATGTGTGTTGCCCACGGATAGCAGTGCCGCATTTCCTTTCGAGCCACTGGCAAATGTACAAAATTTCGTCATTTCTTTCTCCACAACCAAGGCGCGTTGCGAAATGCAACGCGCCTCGACCTATTTATCTATTCTATTATCCAGCGTTACTGACCGTCGTTTCCTCGTCCTCAGGGATTTCTACGGCATGAATCTTGCCACCGACCCCACGGAGCTTTCCAATGACATCCTCATACCCGCGCTCAATGTACTGCACATTGGTAATCTCACTGATTCCATGCGCCGCCAACGCGGCAATCAGCATCGCCGCACCTGCACGAAGGTCACACGCCTCCAGCTGTGCGCCTGTCAGATAGTCAACACCCTCGATAATCGCAAGATTGCCATCCACTTGGATTTGTGCACCCATGCGCTTAAACTCGTCGGTATAACGGAAACGGCTATTCCATACACTATCCGTAACAATACTTGTTCCCTTTGCCAGACACAACACCGCCGCCACTTGGGGCTGCATATCGGTGGGAAATCCGGGATAGGGCATCGTCTTAATATTGGTCTTGTTGAGTTTTCCGATACGGCTGACAATCAGATTGTCGTCCATCTCCTGAATCTCTACCCCCATCTCCTGCATCTTAGCCGAGATACAATCCATATGTTTGGGGATGATATTGCAGAGTTTCACTTCGCCACCACACGCGGCAACGGCCGCCATATAGGTGCCTGCCTCAATCTGGTCGGGAATAATGGAGTAGGTACCGCCGTGCAAGGTTTCTACACCGCGAATTTTAATGACATCCGTACCTGCGCCCATGATATCCGCGCCCATCGAGTTGAGGAAGTTCGCGACATCGACAATGTGTGGCTCTTTTGCCACATTTTCAAGCACGGTCATACCATCCGCCATCGCCGCAGCCAACATAATATTGATGGTTGCCCCAACGCTCACCTTATCCAAGAAGATGTTTGCACCTTTCAGACGGCCACCTTCCGCGTCCGCCACGACAAAACCGCCCTGTGTATCCACAGTAGCCCCCAGTGCGCGGAACCCCTTGAGATGCTGGTCAATGGGGCGCGTGCCACCGAAGTCACAGCCACCGGGCAACGCAACATCTGCACTGGCGAAGCGACCCAACAGTGCGCCCAGCATATAGTAGGAGGCACGGCAACGGCGCGCGGACTCATACGGCACTCTGGTATTGCGTAGATGTGTGGAGTCAATCTCCACCGCATGAGGATTCAGATTACGAATCTTTGCCCCCATATCACGCAGAATACCCAGTAACAGCTCTACATCGCTAATCTGTGGAATATTTTCAATGCGACAAACGCCACCCACCATCAGTGCGGCAGGAATAATCGCAACAGCGGCATTTTTTGCGCCACTGATTTGGATTTCTCCATACAAGGGCCGTCCGCCCTCAACAATATATTTGGTCAAAGAATTGCACCTCGTCATTAACATATGGACCTATGGATACAGTTTACCCAGGTCCCAACACTTCATACCGTCAAATACGATAATCTGAAAATATCACTTTTTTAATCTGCACCTTAAAAGTGTCCAAATCCTATGGACACACGGATAAACAATATCAGTATAGCACAGTTTTCCATAAAATCAATGGCAAAACCAAAAATTCACCTCGCTGATTTTCTTTCAAAATCATCCAAAAAGGTCGAAAATGCAACTCATGCACGCAATACTTCCCCACTGATACCGTCGACCAAATAGCGGTAGGTGTCCGTTTCCACAATCCACACAGGCAACAAGCGCGGTGCATTGTCCGTATGCAGCTGATACACACACTGCACATCGTGCACTACACGGCACACCACGCCCTCCTGCCGCCGATAGTCAAAAAAACGCACCAGAATACTCACATAGCTCAAGGATTCGGTACTCTCCAGTTTTGCGTCACTCAAATCAATATGTGCCCCCATTGCGGAGATGAGCTGGTGATTTTCAAAGACCATCGTGATACCGCACCCCAGAATCGGCACGCGCGCGACATACTGTGTCGCTGTCAGACTGCCAGTCCCCTCGACCAGATTGCCCTCAACCACCTCATAGCCGAATTTATCGCAAAACAGGCGCATAAACTCCCGCGCATTTCCGACAGGGCGCGACAACCGCACGGTGTCGAATCCACCACCAGCACGAAACTGTACCGTACCAGCCTCCGCCGTATAGCTATAAATACCGCCACCCTCGCGGTAGCCTGTTACCGACTCGCCCAACAAAAAAGTGGCAATCGCCGTTTCGGACTCCGTTTTTCGCGCCAAGGTCAGCGCAGTCAAACTCTCTCTGGGGGTGTCGTCCTCTAACGCAAGGGCGAGGTCCTCGGTGGCAAACAGTATTTCCAGTTCCTCCAACGCCTCTCGTTCGACGCGCCGTCCCAATAGGTTTTGATAGCCCAACAGCAACAGCAGAAAGACATTGAGCAACAGCAAAATCAAGATGGCAATATTTTTCAAGCGTCTTGTTTCCATTCCAATCCCTTCTGCGCTATTCTGCGAACCAGTGTGCGCTATGCACACCTGCCCCGATATCAACATACGCCAAAGTCAACACCGCGCCCTCGTGCTGTGCCGCAATCGCCACCGCCATATTGGGTGGCAAGAGGATACCCTCCTCTTGTGTCGGGGTATAGGCGCGACAGTAGTAGTCAAACTCCGTAATCGTATCGCCCTCTATCACTACACGCAAGGCGGCGCGCTCCTGTCCCAAGCGCATACGCACCCCGTCCAAACGGTAACAGAAGTCCACCGTCCAACCGCGCTCTGTTTTCTCCATACGCTCCAACGACAGCGGTGCCGCATCGGTGCCGTCACGCAGAGCCATTGCCAGATAATATGCACCCTCTAAGGCCTCCACCGCACTGGGCAACTCCCCAGCACAGGCAATCCGATACAGGGAATCGGTCACTTCTCCGTCACTGCTGTAGTGGACAGCCCCATCCGTGCCGACCCATAGGAAGTGCGGTGCCTGCATAATCACCTCCGTACCACTGCTCTCGAAGTAGCGTGAGTTGGTATGGGCATTGAAGTGTAGCGCAGTTAAAAGGTTATAGGAGGAATATCCAGCAGGAATCGACACACCCATCTGTGGCACGCTGTTGATGGACTGCACCAACACCGTATACGGCGCGAGGGTACGGTACGCCGACTCATAGGCAAACTGGCCACCGTTTGGGGAAAACAGTGCCGTAATTTCACGCACCGCCGAGGAAGTCAGCGCACACTCACAGCGCAGGAGCGAGCCATCTTCGCGCAAGAGGAACAGCAAGACCGTTTCCCGCACCGTTGTCAGTGCCAATGCGCGAATATTGTCCTCCACTGCCAAACTCTCCCCCAACCAGGCCGCTACGACTGCCCCCGGCAGGGCTGTTGTCAAGTCAACATAGATACCTGGGGTTTCTAAGGCATTCCGAAACTCTGCGTGTGTGGCCTCCCGTCTTTCCGCTACCGAACCGATAGCACCGCGCAACAGTGACCGCAACCGCTGGAACTCCGTCCCCTCCGTGGACGCATACATCTGTGTATAGCGACCAAACTCTGTTTCCGCAGTTACCACCAAATGGACAGACGGAATCACACCTGTGAGATTGACGGTTCTCTGCACACTGTTCTCTGGCACAGACAAAATCGCGCGCATCTGTCCGCCAACTATCCCCTCCAACATGGGAAAGTGCATTAGGAGCAACACCGCTGTAACCGTCAGCGTCAACAGGGCAACATTTTGCAAAAAATTGATAACAATTTTTTTACGCACGATTTCCCTCCTGACAGACAGGCAGAACAATGCGTACCACGGTACCAGGTCCATCGTGGTCTACGAGCGAAATCGTCCCGTTGTGTCGTTGGACAATCTCACGGGCGATGGAAAGTCCCAGACCTGTTCCGCCACTCTCACGGCTTCTCGCCTTATCCACGCGGTAAAAGCGGTCAAAAATACGCTCGCGGTCCTTTTGGGGGATACCGATGCCGTTATCGGCGACCTCCATCCAGACATTTGTACCGACCACACCTGCGTCCACGCTGATTCTACCGCCATCGGGCGTATACTTAATCGCATTCCCGATAACATTCATCATCACCTGTTCCAGACGACTGCGGTCGCCCTCCACTATCGGCAGGACAATGCTGTAGTGGCGCACCAAGGTATGCCCATGTCGCTGTGCCTCCAGTTCAACCGCCTTACAGACAGTCTCCAAAGCCTCACGGAATGAAAATCCTGCCATCTTCATCTCCATTCGTCCCGAATCCAGACGACTAAGCACCAACAAATCCTGTACAATATGGGTCATGCGGTCGGTTTCATTGATGACAATATCCAGAAAGCTATTTTCCATCTCGCGTGGGAGGTCCTCGTTGTCACGGATGGTTTCCGCATAACTCCGCACATTGGTCAACGGTGTCCTCAGCTCATGGGAAACATTGGCGACAAACTCTTTCCGCATCTCCTCATTCCGCCGTTGCGCCGTGACATCGTGTAGCACTGCCATCACACCGCCCGATTTTTCATCCGAAAAGGGGGCCAAGTACAGCTCCAGTGTGCGCCCTGCCTCTTCTAACTCGTCCGATAAAAAATCAGGACGCTGTAAGCCCATCACCTGCTCCAAGGCAAAGTGTTTGCCAAATAGCTCGTCGTAGTCGTAGAACAGGATTTCTCTCCCTAACATCGCACTCGCCGCTGGGTTACTGGTCAGCACAGAACCATCGTTGGCAAATGCTACCACACCATCCGTCATATGCAGAAATAGCGTATCCAGTTTGTTTCGCTCGTTTTCCACCGCCTCCAGCGTTTCCTGCAACACACTCGCCATCTCGTTAAAGGTCTTCGTTAAAATGCCGATTTCGTCCGTGGAATCCACGGCAATGACGCTGTCAAAGTCACCTGCCGCCACACGCTCTGCGCCCTTCGTCAGCAGTTCAATCGGTGTAATCATCGTTTTACTCAGTAGAAAACTCAACAACATAGAGATGAGCAAACCGACCAACAGGGCTTGTAAAATAATCAAAAACAGCTGGCTATTCAACTCACTCACCGTATCGCGGTTATCGTAGATATAAATAATATACGCATGGTCGCCCCCTGTGATGGGGATGGCAACATCCATATAATTCGCGGTCAAATCACTGCGCGCACCGACCACCTCTATCCCAGTCGCAATACTGCTCCGCGCCGTCAACAGGTTCGGGGTTGTCTGCAAATTGGCAAATCCACTTGCATCATCCGAGCCTGCCAAAAACTCCCCTGTAAACCCATCGAGGATATAGTAGTTGCGCGTGCGCCAGTTCAAGCCCAACACACCTGCTTTCGCCTCAATCATGTCCTGCAAACGCAGCGCACCGTCAGCCTGCTCCGCTTCGTGACGAAGCGACTCCACGAAAGCAGCGTTGGAAGGTGTCGATTCTCCGAACACATCGTCCATCTGCTGATAAAATTCTTCGATATAGAAACCGGTAATGCTCGTCATCAAAAATGCGCCAACAATGGTCATCAGCGAGGTGATGAGTAGGAGCATAATCAACACCAGCTTCATATGTAGACTGTGAAACATAGCCTGTCCCCTTTCGTTCGGAATCGACACGCAGGATTACGGCGCGTTGTAGTAGTAACCGATACCACGGCGCGTCAAGATACGCGCAGGATTGGCAGGGTCGTCCTCAATTTTCTCACGCAGACGGCGCACCGTCACATCCACGGTACGGACATCATCGCCCACATAGCCGTAGTTCCAGACCTGCTCCATCAAGTCCCCACGAGAATACACTTTCCCAGGATTGGAGGAGAGGAAAGCAAGCAACTCATACTCGCGCTGTGTCAAATCTACGGTCTTTCCATTTTTCAACACTTGATAATTTTCGGTATTGATAATTAGCCCACTTTTGTCTGTTTCTCCACTGATACTCTGCATAGCCGTACGGCGGATATTGGCTTTCACACGCGCCATCAGTTCCCGCATGGAGAACGGCTTGGTAATATAGTCGTCCGCCCCAATCTCCAAGCCAAGGATTTTGTCCTCCTCCTCCTCGCGCGCGGTGAGGATAATGACAGGGACATTGTTCCCCTTGTCACGGAGCGCACGGCACACCTCAAATCCAATCAGTTTCGGCAACATCACATCCAACAGGATTAAATCGGGATTCTCGCACAGTGCGGCCTGCAATCCTGCTTCGCCGTCATAGGCGGCCACACAGCGATATCCCTCTTTCTCCAGATTGAAGCGCAGAATATCTACAATACTCTTTTCGTCCTCAACGATTAGGATGATTTTTTTCTCGTTCATGGTACACCTCAGCCAGTTTCTCTCTTATCCCAGTATCAGCTTGGCTTTCAGCACTGCGGCCACGGTTTTTGCATCTCGAATTTCTCCGCGCAACACCTGTTCCACCAATTGCGAAAAGTCGATGCGCTCCACTTCGAGGAACTCTCCCTCGTCCAGTGCATTTTCTCCAAAGGTCAGTTCACGCGCCAAATACATCCGAATGACCTCTCCACAGTAGGCAGGTGTCGGGTAGATTTCACCCAAGCTATTCCACTGCGCCGCCACCGCACCAGTTTCCTCTCGCAATTCGCGCCGTGCCGCCTGTGCTGGGTCCTCACCCTGTTCCAACTTTCCTGCTGGAATCTCGCGCAAAATCTTTTCATGCGGATAGCGGAACTGTCGGACAAGCAACACGCGCCCCTCGTCGTCCAGTGCCAACACACAGACACCGCCAGAGTGGTCTACGACCTCCCGAAAGCTCTCACTGCCGTCCTGCAACTGCACAATATCGCGGCGCACGCGCATAATTTTTCCCTCAAATATCGTTTCACCAGAAAGTCTTTTTTCTCGCAACTCCATTCTGTTTGTCCCCTTTCCTATCCGTTCATTCCAACGCGGTTTGTTCCTCTGTC
>JAZRID010000250.1:0-2397 GCA_045645125.1 Oscillospiraceae bacterium
TAGGCCTTACAGAAACCGCCGTCAATAACCAACAGCTTACCGCGTGCCTTAATGGGACTCTCGCCTTTCTTGGACTTCACAGGCACATGGCCATTGATAATATGACAGTGGGGACCTGTCAGACCAAACTCCGCCAACAACATCTCACACACCTCGGGGTCGTTGTAGTGGTGATAGTAGGCGTTCTTCGGCTCTGTCCATGTAGATTCATCCAAGATGAAGCGACGCTCAAAGGTGGTCATGCGGTCGCGGCCGAAAATGGGGCTGTTGCGTCCTGCCCACAACCACCACAGGAAGTCCATACCGAACTCGCGTTCCGCAGAACCTCTGGGGCTGTAGTAGGCACGGCGCGCAATGCGGTCTGCCAAGTCGAGGAACGCCTTACCAGACAACGGCTTTCCATTCTCTACGGCAAATTCCATCAACTTGCCATCCTCGGTCATGGGGATACAGCCGTGGAACAACACATTTCCATTGTACACGCGGTACAGACTGCCCTTCGAGTATAGGAAACGCACATGACGCTGGAGCTTCTCACTGTGACGGAACGAGCGTGTCAGCTGATAGATGACTTCCTCCTCCTCCGCGCTCAGACGGTAGGGGTCCGCAGGGTCAACGGTCGGGAAGTCGGTATCCTCCATCGGATAGTCAACACCGTTGATGTTGATGGTCTTGTTCTCATAGTTCACCTTGTCCAGTTGCAGACGGTCCTCCATGCCAAACCAGGGATTCCGCAGAATCTTCTGTCCCTCCAGCTTAAAGAGGATGATGGTAATGGCCTTGTGCATCTGTGCGGCAAGCGTCTTATCTTTCTCGGAGTAGTGCAGTTCATCTTCCTTACTCAACTTCACAGCGAACTGGTGGATATCACAGTTTTTATAGACCTCGTTGGCGAAAATGGCCAAGGGGCGCAGGGAGATACCATATCCAGTTTCAATGACATCCAGGTTGTTATAGCGCAGGGAGTTGGCAAGAACGGTTGCCACCAAGGTACGGGAACCAGATGCCGCACCCATCCAGAGGATGTCGTGGTTGCCCCACTGGATATCGACGCTGTGATACCCCATCAGGGCATCCATAACCATATCGGCACCGGGGCCACGGTCGTAGATATCACCGACCAAGTGCAAACGGTCGACTGCCAGTCGCTTAATCAGCTCACACAGGTGGAACAGGAAGTGCGGGGCGCGTTCAATCGTGATAATGGTAGAGATGATATTCTCGTAATAATCCCGCTTGTCGTTGTCCTCGTAGTGCGTATGAATCAATTCATCAATGATATACGCATACTCCTTGGGCATCGCTTTACGCACCTTGGAGCGCGTGTACTTGGAACTGACCAGACGGCACACTTCAATCAGGCGGTGGAAAGTAATGCGATACCACTCCGCCATATCCGCCGTGTCACGCGCAACCTCCTCCAACTTTTCCTTGGGGTAGTAGATGAGCGTTGCCAACTGGTCCAAGTCGAACCGAGATACACTAGTACCAAACAGCTCGTCCAATTTTTCGCGCACGACACCAGAAGCAGAATTGAGAATATGCAGAAAGGCCTCATGTTCTCCGTGAACATCGGAGATAAAATGCTCCGTTCCTTTGGGCAAGTTCAAAATGGCCTGTAGGTTGATAATCTCCGTACTGGCAGCCTGTACATTGGGGTACTGCCGTGCCAGCATCTTGAGATAGTGCAGATTTTCAGGGCGATAGGTATTTTCGTAATCCATAAGAAACCTCCGTTTCCCTCCCAAGTCGGTGTATGGAAAGTATATACTCAGTATAGTCAAACTCGCCGTGAAAAAACAGTTGGAAAAACAGAGAAAAATTGCACGAATCATTGCCACTTATCACAAAGATTTCTGTGCGTTTTGCAACAAAAAAGGGACACCGCAATGTGCGATGCCCCTTACTGGCGGTCATTACCGACGCTGGGGGATGAGGAGGAGCTTATCGGATGGAATATGGTGTTCATCTTCCAGCTCGTTAATCTCCAAAATTGCTTTACAGGTCGTTCGATATGCCTTCGCCACCGACCACAGCCGTTCATTTGGTGCAATTCTTCGGAGGACAAGTGACGGTGCCGTGCTATGCGCCTGTTCTTCCTCGATTTCTCCGCCGTTGACGCAAACATAAGTGTGCAGATCTCCTGTGTGGCTGCAAGCTGCATTGTGATATGTACGCCTGTGGTTTCTGCAATTTCATTGAAAATAGATCTGAGTTCAAAGGGCGCGCCGGGCATTTTCGGGTCATGTACAATACCCTCAACCTGAATGGGATTTTTTACAACGGGAAGCCAATTCGGATCGGCATAAGTGTTTCCGTTGTCCGCCATTTCACCGGTATATTCCTTGCTGTCGTCGGGATTACTCGGCTGACCGCAAGCGGCAAATACGCCAAGTG
>JAZRID010000251.1:0-2126 GCA_045645125.1 Oscillospiraceae bacterium
GGGCATCACTGTGGCTGAGGATACTGCTCTGCGTGCTGAGCTGCGTAAGAACAATGTCGAGTACGCCGTTGTGAAGAACACCCTGCTGCGCTTTGCAGCTAAGAATTGCGGTATGGACGAGCTGGATGGTGTCCTGAACGGCACTACCTCTCTCGCTATCTGCAACGATGACCCCGTGGCTCCTGCCCGCGTCATCAACGACTTCGCCAAGAAGTGCAATGGTCACTTCGAAATCAAGGGCGGTTTCATGGACGGCAAGGTTATGGCTCTCAATGAGGTCATGGCTCTGGCTGAGATTCCCCCGCTGCCCATCCTGCGTGCCCAGGTGCTGGGTACCATGCTGGCCCCCATCTCTGGTCTGGCTTGCGTGTTGAAGCAGATTGCCGAGAAGCAGGGTGCTCCTGCCGAGGCTGCCGAGTAATTGTTCGGCAAATCATTATAACTATTATTTTACTGAAAAATTATTAGGAGGTACCTAACAATGGCATCCGAGAAGATTGTTGCTATGATTGAGGAAGTTAAGGCTCTGACTGTTCTGGAGCTGAGCGAGCTGGTTCACGCTCTGGAGGAGGAGTTCGGTGTTTCCGCCGCTGCTATGGCTGCTCCCGCTGCCGCTGCTGCTCCCGCTGCTGAGGAGAAGACCGAGTTTGATGTGATTCTGGCTGGCTTCGATGCTGCTGCTAAGATCAAGGTCATCAAGGTTGTTCGTGAGATCACTGGCCTGGGCCTGGCTGAGGCTAAGGCTGTTGTCGAGGGCGCACCCAAGGCTCTGAAGGAAGGCGTTTCCAAGGATGACGCTGAGGCTCTGAAGAAGCAGCTGGAAGAGGCTGGCGCAAAGGTCGAAATCAAGTAATTGATTCCCAACGCATGATGAAAGAAGTGTCGCATACCGCGGCACTTCTTTTTTGCATTTCTTAGTTCAATATGGAGAGATACAGATGGAGTACGAAGAACTACAGCAGATACTTTGTAAACGATTTCCACAATTAGCCTCTAAGTTTTTACAGTGTTTTGATATTTTCGGTGAAGATTGCCTAGACCCCTATATACTATCCTACGAGGTATGGAACCCTTATGTACTGGACTTGTTACGGAGCGAAGATGATACGCAGGCTCTGCAAGAGGTGTTTGTGTTCTATGAAGAACTCGCTATCAGTGACGATGAGGAGGTTAGAAATTTTTTGCAGGTAGCACTGCTTGAGGCGTTGTGGGATGAAAAAGTGGTGCTGGAAAAAGCATACACTTATATGTTTTCAGAAACCCGAAAAGCCAATGAAGCGATTAGAGAGTATTTTTTATATCCCAAAGAATAATCAAAGAAATAGAGCTGGATTGCGATTGTGTCGTCCAGCTCTATTCTTTTCGGTTTTATTCGGTGACAGAGATTTTATCGGCTATCAAATCCATCACCACTGCGCCACCCATCAGGAGTCCTGCTACAGATGGGACCCACGGAACACTGGCAGGAACACTGCGGCGACCAGGTGGGGGAGCTTCGAGTTGCTGTGTTTCCGCCGCTTCTTCTGCACTGAAAACCACTTTCAGATGCTTGATACCAAGTCGTCCCAGTTCGCGTCGCATCACACGGGCGAGGGGACAGCCATAAGTTTTGCTCAAATCCGTAATTTCCAAGCGTGTGGCATCCAATTTGTTGCCCGTTCCCAGTGCCGAGATAATCGGAATCCCACGCGCCTGTGCCTGGCAAATTAAGTCGACCTTACACGCAACCAAGTCGATGGCATCCACCAGATAGTCGTAACCGCCCCAGAAGGTTTCACGGTCCTCCTTGGTGTACTTGCCGACAATGGGGTGAACAATGCAGGCAGGGTTGATGTCTTGGACACGCGCCGCCAGTGCGTGTGCCTTGCTCTGTCCTACGGTGGAAGTGAGTGCGCCAAGCTGACGGTTGATGTTGGTGAGTCCATAGGAGTCTTGGTCAATGAGTGTCAATTCACCGATGCCAGCGCGCGCCAGTGCCTCCACCGCATAGCTGCCCACGCCACCCAGACCGACCACGCATACATGGGAATTGGCGAGTTTCTGCACGGCTTCTGCACCGAACATCATTTCATTTCGTAAAAATCTTTCATCCATCTTGTTTTATACGCTCCTTGTTTGAAAAAACC
>JAZRID010000252.1:0-1893 GCA_045645125.1 Oscillospiraceae bacterium
CCCCATTGGTCACATCGGCATAACCGCCGACACGCAGATGACGGGTACGCTTGGTAGTCTTCTTGGTGAGGATGTGCTGCTTGTTGGCCTTGGCACGCTTGACCTTACCGCTCTTGGTCAGGTTGAATCTCTTCTTTGCACCACTATGGGTCTTCAGCTTAGGCATAATTGAATACTCCTTCCGTATGTTTCCTTTTGCTTTGGCAAAAATGGTTAACGATTATTTTTTAGGGGAAAGGAACATGGACATATTCCTACCCTCAAGCTTGGCGCCTTTATCGACACTGGATACCTCGGCACACTGCTCCGCGAACTGATCCAGGAGCCTCTTACCGATTTCTGTGTGTGCCATCTCACGGCCGCGGAAGCGGACAGACACCTTTACACGGTTTCCATCGGTCAGGAACTTCTGCGCGTTCTTCAACTTGACATTGAAATCGCCCGTATCAATTCCGGGAGACATTCTAATCTCCTTGATTTCAACCACATGCTGGTTCTTGCGGGCTTCCTTTTCGCGCTTACCCTGCTCAAAACGATACTTGCCGTAGTCCATCAGCTTGCACACAGGGGGAACTGCCTGCGGTGAAATTTTCACCAAATCCAAACCCTGCTCATCGGCGATTCTCAGAGCCTCGTCGGCAGACATAATACCAAGTTGCTCACCCTCATTGCCGATTAGACGCAGTTCCTTATCGCGAATTTCCTCATTCAGTTGATGCGTTACACTGCTAATAACCGAAGCACCTCCTTCAACAAATTGCCCGAAACACATTGATACTGAAAAACAAAAAATGCGAATGCACCCAGCATCCGCACAGTACAAGACCGCCCCTATCTCAATGGGACGATTCTGTTACCATCTTGACCCGTTCGCGTTGCTTGGGGTGAGGCGGATGCGACCGACCTGCTTTGTTTTTCCTCGATGAGTATAGCAAACCATTTTTCATTTGTCAAGTACTATTTTTTTATTTTTTTCGTTGCATAGACTGGCGCGCACAGGGACACAATATCCGCGTACCACTCTCGAAAGGAGGACGCAACCATGAACAACCAGAACAGCAAGCAGAACAGCAACTATCAGAATAACAGCCAGAACCAGAACAGCAAGCAGAATAGTAACAATCAGAATAACAACCAGAATCAGAACAATAACAGCAACAACCAGAACAGCAAGCAGAACAAGCGATAACAACAGAGGCTCCCCTCATCACAAGGGGAGCCTTCTATACATTACTACTTAAATGGATTTCCCTGTGCGTCCAGCATGGCGATACGGTGTACCGTCACGAAGTCGGGTTGGTACTGGGGCAGATACCGCACGACTGCCGTTTCCAACAGCGCAGGATTCAGGCCTGGATTCTGTGCCAGCACATACGCGTCAATCCGCAACAGCCCATCCTCCTCCGTGATGCTCACCTGCTGTATCATGGGGCGGATGTCCACCTCCGCCATCTCCTTGCGCTTGGTGCGCTTGGAAATGACCAGACTCTCCCCTGCAAACAGCTGTGCCAGTGCGTCACGCGCCCCGACAGGCACACCGTTGTCATAAAGAAATTTCACTTCGCAGTGCAGGGTGGTCAAGTCGCGCACAGGCTTCTTCGGCACGAAGCAGTCCACGGCACAGATACCCTCTGGCATAAAGGCATTGAACTGCTCCGCCAGACCACGGCCATCATGCTCCTGCGTCAATTCAAAGTCCAGAATTTCGCACTGACTGGACTGGCCGACCGACAGGGGCAGAGCAAAGGACACAATGGGGTGCGGATGGAATCCCTGCGAATGGCGCAGGACTAACCCCTCACGCAGAAAGACACGCTGAAAGGTACGCAACAAGTCCAAGTGCGAGATATACACGGCGCGTCCCTCTTTTTTGAACACAAGACGAAGTTTACC
>JAZRID010000253.1:0-4180 GCA_045645125.1 Oscillospiraceae bacterium
GTGTGTTCTTTTCTGCGGTGCGGTATCGGCGCAAAATTAGGAAAAGGAGAAGGATAAAATATGTCCAGAAAGAGTAACCGTATCAATGTCCCTGAGGCTCGCGAGGCCATGGATAAGTTTAAGATGGAGGCCGCAAACGAGGTCGGTGTTGTCCTCAAGGAAGGCTACAACGGTCACTTGACCTCTCGTGAGGCTGGTTCCGTCGGTGGCCAGATGGTCAAGAAGATGATTGAATCCTACGAGCGTAGCCTGTAACAGGATGACGCAAGGGAGTGTTGTTCGTTTTGCAACACTCCCTTTTATCCTGCGTTTTTTGTAACGCGCTTGTTTTATTGCCAAAAAATCCTTACTTTTTCTTTGTTCGTTTTACATAAGGAACACAGAAAAATTATACCACTATCTGGGTGACGATTGTAGCAATCGACAAACTTCGACATCCTTTTACAGAATTTGTCATTTGACACTGTACTTTTCTACACAGGTGTGATACACTACCCCTCAATGTCATTTGGCAGGGGGTGTACCTGTCGTCCTTGTCATACAGATACTATCTACAGCTTATTAAGAGGATTCCGTTTCATGAATTTGCTCATTAAAATTTATATTCTTTTCTCCGTTGTATTGCTTCTCTTTGAAGTGGGATTTTTGGTGAGTAAAACGATAGACAGTAAACACCTAGCCCAACGAAATGCACGGTTTATAAACAGGCTTCGCGACGAAGTTGCACTGCGACGCAAAACCAATGCCTTCTCTCAAAGATTTTCTCAGGAACTTCCGCATTTGCTGACAAAAACAAAACACCTTGTTATGTTACAATCGGAATTGGAGAAAGCCCCAGAGGTGGCGGATTGGTTTCGTGTCGCAGTTTTTGCACAGATGGACACCTATCGAAAAAAATCCGACCCTGAACAGGCATTTTATGCCTATGTGCTTTCCTGTTTTGATTACACGAAAGCACCGATACCACCCAAAGTTACCAATCAACTGCTTACCTTTTTGGATAGTCCGTCTCTTTACACTTTTTCCAATACGATGCAAGTATTCTATCGTTTGGGCGAGGTACATCTGCTGTTAATGGCCATCGACAAGGCGGATGAACGGGGGCGGTTTTATCACAGGAAGTTGTTGACAGATGGCATCTTATCCGCTAAAGCCAACCAGATGGAATTGACAAGAGAATTGCAGAAGCGTTTTTTCCACTATACACCGCATACGCAGATGTGTCTGTTGGATGTATTCCGTATGGGGCAGGGGGATGCCTCTGCGCTGTGTTTGACCGTGCTGAACGACACCACTTTGGACAAAGAAGTGCGCTATTGTGCGATGCGCTACTTTAGCAAGCACCCCAGTATGGCATCCCGTGAAATTTTTTTGCGTATTCTCAACGAGGAAACTGCGGAATGGGTGGAGCAAATGCTAGCGATTCAAGCGTTAGGGCACTATCACGATGCAGAAACTCGTTGGACGATTCAGCGGAAAATAACCAGTTATCACTGGTATGTACGAACCAATGCGGTGGAATATCTGTGCCGACAGGGATTGAACCGCAATGAAATTGTCGAGATTCTGCAAATGCAGGACCAATATGCCAGCGAAGCCCTGCTGTACCAATATCGAGATGACCATGAATTGACCCAATTCATCATACGCACGATGCAAGCGATTACAGAGAAAGCGCACGACATGGAAGGGGAGGGGGGAGCTTGCTATGGGTATGGAGTGGTTCTCTCGTCAAACTTTTAGCACCCTGCTGTCTGTTTTGGAAGTATTGCTTTTGCTCTATCCGATAGGGTATACTTCCTTTCTATTTGCCGCTGTAGTTGCGGGGAACAACCAATTATTTCACGATAGCAAGAAAAAACAGCTGAAAAACGAGATTCATCACGATTACTATGTGCCTGTCAGCATTATTGTTCCTGCATATAATGAAGAAGTGACTATTTTGAGTACGATTCAATCTCTTCTGCATCTGGAGTATCAACTATATGAAATTATTATCGTCAACGATGGTTCACAGGACCGCACTGCGGATTTGGTCATAGAAACTTTCGGGTTGTACCCAGTCCATCGCCCCATCCGTAAACAAGTTCCCTGTCAAGAGGCACTGACTGTCTATGAGGGAAAGGACGAAAAACGGATTCCCATTACGCTCATTCACAAGAAAAATGGGGGAAAAGCGGATGCCATCAATATGGGAATCAATGTTGCGAAATATCCCTATTTTATTTGTATGGATGCCGACTCGATTCTACAGAAAGATTCTTTAACTAAAATTGTTGTTCCTGTTTTGGAAAATCAAGATGTCGTTGCAGTAGGCAGTATGATTCGCATTTCTAATGACAGTGAATTTGAAAACGGGGAATTAGTCAAGTTACGCTTACCGAAGAAGTGGCTCCCAGCCTTTCAAGTATTGGAGTATGAGCGTTCTTTTCTGGCATCCCGTATTTTACTGGACTATTTTAATGCGAACTTGATTATCTCAGGTGCATTTGGTTTGTTCAAAAAAGACGCTGTCATTCAAGTCGGCGGATATCAGGTAGGATGTATCGGAGAGGATATGGAGCTGATTATGAAGCTACACGCCTACCACCGCACCAATGCCATACCATATCGGATAAAATATACCTATGATGCCGTTTGTTGGACACAGGCACCAGAGCGACTACAGGATTTCATCAAACAGCGACGGCGGTGGTACATCGGTTTGATGCAAAGTATGTTTCGTCATATCACGGTGGCAGGAAAACTCAGTTATTTTTATTATTTGGTCTACGAATTACTCTCCCCAATGATTGAATTGTGTGGTATTATCATTACATTACTTGCCTGTTGGTTTGGTGTGTTACAGCCTGTATCTGTGTTATGTCTGGCTTTGGTCTATGCTGTGTTCGGTTCGCTGTTGACGGTCATCTCCTACTTGGCACGGAATTACATGGGCGATACACACTTGTCTTACCGCGAGGTCATCCGCGCCATTCTACTTTGTATTCCAGAAAATATCGGACTGCACTTTCTTTTGGCATGGACGCGCCTACTTGCTATTTTCCAGTACCATGGCAAAAAGGCATCGTGGGGTAAGATTACACGGTATCAAATCCACTACCAATCCAATAAGAGCGAGTAAATCAGAAACCCGATACGATTAAGGAGGAATTGATTTTGACTGCCGCTATTATCCTGTTCGCCGCTACCTATGTACTGATGCTAACTTTCAGCAAATACCGCACCTATATTGCGTTGACCTCTGGTCTGCTGTTTGTCATCAGTGGAATGCTCCCTGTGAGCGAAGTGCTTCCCGCACTTGACTTTAATGTTCTGCTGATGATTGCAGGTACGATGGGGCTTGTTGCCCTCTTTATTGAGTCAAAAATGCCCTCGCTGTTGGCCGACATTATTATGGAGAAAGTCCCCAATGTACAGATGGCCGCCGTCGCGTTGGCACTGTTTGCTGGAATTATCTCTGCGTTTGTGGACAATGTCGCCACTGTGCTTATGGTTGCCCCAGTTGCGCTGGCCATCTGCCAAAAGTTGCACACCAATCCCGTGCCGTTTGTTATCGGTATCGCGGTTTCTTCCAACTTGCAGGGTGCGGCAACCCTCGTCGGTGATACGACTGCCATCATGCTCGGTTCGGCTCTGGATATGAGCTTTATGGACTTTATTTTCTACCATGGAAAGCCCGGTATGTTCTTTATCGTGGAGGCTGGTGCTGTGCTTGCCGCGTTGATTCTCGCTTGGCTGTTCCGCAGGGAGAAGGGTTCCATTCCCAAGACTGGCAGACGCACTAAGGTGACGGATTATGTCCCCACGGTGCTGTTGGTTGGTACGATTGTTCTGTTGATTCTGGCATCGTTTATTCCCAATAAACCAGCGATTACCAACGGTCTGATTTGCTGTGTCCTGTTGGGGATTGGTCTGTGCTACAACTACACAAAGAAGCACAAACTCTCCGCCATCACCGAACCGCTCAAGAGTATCGACTTTGAAACGATTGGTCTGCTTGTCGGTCTGTTTTTGATGATTGGCGGTATTTCCTATCAAGGTGTGATTGACGCATTGGCCAAGATTTTGGCAGATGTCGGCGGTGGCAATGTCTTTTTGATGTATACCGTTATCGTCTGGGCATCCGTTGTGATTTCCGCCTTTATTGATAACATTCCCTATGTCGCCACCATGATTC
>JAZRID010000254.1:0-1539 GCA_045645125.1 Oscillospiraceae bacterium
CAAAAGCGCGTGGGGCGGTCTATATCAGCACCATTCACGTGGATTTTGCCCAAGAGGGTGGCGCGAATATGTTTGCAGATGGGCAAAGCGTCTTCATTGGTGGTATCATTACGGCGTTTAAGACAAAGCCTACTAGAAACCAGAGCTTGATGGCGTATGCCACCGTGGAGGACGAAACCTCGTCCATAGAAATGCTCTGTTTCTCCCGTGCGTTGGAACGACACCAGAGTATTCTCAAGGAGGGGAGCGCGGTGTTAGTGCAGGGAAAAATCTCCGTGCGCGACGATAAACCACCGCAGATTATGTGCGATGTCGTCTTTCCCCTGAACGGACTGCTTGATACAGCGGTGGAGAACACCCCACCACGGCGCGCGCAGAGGGGCGTACAGGTGCTGGATGGCAAGGTTCTTTGGATTCGACTGGAGCGTGCCAATCCTGCCGTACTTGCCCATATCAATCGTCTCATTGCCATGTTCCCTGGCACAACCCCAGCACGAATTTTCATCGCCGATACAGGGAAGCGGATGGGAACGACCTGCCTGCTCGCTCAATCATTGGTGGATGAACTGGTCGAAGGTTTGGGACAGGAGAATGTGATTATTCAATAGGGATATCATCGTAAAAAGGGCTGACGCAAGGAGGAATATCCTGCGCCAGCCCTCTGTTTTGTAGTTTTGTGGGGGACTCGTCTTTCTGGCGAACCTGTAGACGGTGTACCTCCAAACAAAAGATTAGGGGTCCATCGAAATGGGTGGTACTTCAACAGCGATTGCACTGCGTTCCAAGTGTCCGTCTTGCACCGAGCTATGCTCCATCCATTCCTCAGTGCGTCCCAAGTTGTCCGTTACACGGAGTACAATCTGAAAAGAATCTCCCTCTTTCAAGGTAATGTCGAAATAGTAATTCTCAATAGAGGCAAGGTATTGCCCTGTTTCCTCTGAATGTGGCGTGATGGACATTTGTTCCGAGAAAACTTCCTCCTCATTCACATACGCGGTAAGTACCGCCTGTTCAGGCCAGATGCGTTCAGAGAAAACGGAATAGATACGGATAAATGCCTGTTCCGCCTTGGAAGTAGTATTGGTCATACCGAAACTCTTTGTAGTAATGGCAAACGGAGCCATCAGCGTATTGGGATACAGGTGGAAATTGTCGGGGTGTAGGTGGTAAAGGGTACTTACCGACTGCTCTTGGATGGTTCCGTCCACACTTTCGACCCGAATCCCAATATCGGTGTGGTAGTTGAGGGGAAGTGTTATGGTTGCCATAAAATCTGGGCCTTCCACCCAATCACTGTTCGTTACACCCTCGGTATTATCCACGGTACGCCAACTTGCTGAGAACTGGAGCTTACTGCCTGCGTTGTACTCCTTCAAGGTTGTGTGCAACTGTATGGTTGCTGTCTGATTTTCCAAATTAAAATCGACCAGCTCCCAGTTAAACTGATGAAACAGCTGTGCTTCCTCCGCCAGCACATCGTAGATGGTATTCCGAATCGTTCCCACAAGATTGTTCTGATTTTGCGATACTTGCGACTGG
>JAZRID010000255.1:0-12495 GCA_045645125.1 Oscillospiraceae bacterium
CTGGATGATTGATAAGAGTATTAAGCCTGCCCGATTCGGTGTAGTGAAAGAACCCAAGTTTGGTAAAAAAAAGGATGAGGAGGCGGCGAAATGAGGCACGAACCAATTACGATGGAAGAAAAGGAAAAGCGGCCCGCTGTCACGATTGAACCTACTTATGTGGCTCGTATCACGGGTATTTTGCTCGCTATCTGTGTGGTGGTCGCCCTGATGCTCGGTGTTGTCAATCATATTACTGCGCCGATTATCCAGCGGATGCAGGATGAGAGAACCGCCGCGGCGATGGCACAGGTCTTGGAGGCTGGACGATATGACCCTGTGGAGATTGTGTATGACAATGTCGCCGCACTCTACGGTGCGTATGATGGCAGTCAGCAGGTTGGCTATGTGGTGGAAGTGCTGTCCAGTGGTTTCGGTGGCGCGATGCGTCTGGTGGTCGGCGTGGATATGAATGGCGCAGTCACTGGTGTCGCTGTCACAAAACAGGCAGAAACCAAGAATATTGGTACGAAAGTCGTGAATGACCCTGCGATTCTGGAGCGTTTTGTTGGCATGAGCGGTGTGATTACCGTCAATAGTGGGGATAATCGCTTCGACGGTGTTTCGGGTGCTACCGTGTCGAGTAAGGCAGTCACTGCTGGTGTTAATACCGCGCTTGCCGCTGTGGCATCGCTGAATGGCTAAGAGAGGAGGAGGCTTATGAATTTTTCCACAATGCTAAAGAAGGGCTTGGTGAGCGATAACCCTGTTCTGGTCCAGTTGTTGGGTATGTGTTCCACACTGGCCATCACCACCTCGATTTCCAATGGTTTGGGCATGGGTGTTTCGGTTACGGCCATCCTCATCTGCGCCAATGTCGCCATTTCCCTGTTGCGTAAGATTATTCCTGAGCAGATTCGTATTGCCGCCTATATCGTAGTTATTGCAGGTTTTGTCACAATGGTCGACCTGCTGTTACAGGC
Source organism: Oscillospiraceae bacterium (assembly GCA_045645125.1). Classification (GTDB taxonomy): domain Bacteria; phylum Bacillota; class Clostridia; order Oscillospirales; family Oscillospiraceae; genus Pelethomonas. Next base: position 963 of record JAZRID010000255.1, read on the forward strand.
ATTTTTGCCCGATATTGCAGAATCTCTCGGCGTGTTTATTCCGCTGATTGTCGTCAACTGTATCATTCTGGCGCGTGCCGAATCCTTTGCCTCCAAGAACAAGCCCGTTGTTGCCGCATTGGACGGTTTGTGTCAGGGTATTGGCTATACCCTCGTTCTGTTGGTAATGAGTGGTATCCGTGAGGTGTTGGGTAACGGTTCTCTGGCTGGCATTCAGTTGTTCCCTGCTGAGTATGGCGCACTGATGATGGTTCTGCCCGTGGGCGGATTCCTGACCTTAGGCTGTCTGATTGCTTTCATGCAGTGGGCACAGCAGAAAGTTACGAACAAAGGGAGGTAAGGAAACAATATGGATATTACAAAACTGCTCTCCATTTCCTTGGGAGCGATTCTGGTTAATAACTTTGTTCTGGTGCAATTCTTGGGCATCTGCCCGTTTATGGGCGTTTCCAAGAAGACGGATACCGCTATCGGTATGGGCTTTGCGGTTACTTTTGTTATGGCACTGGCCAGTGCCCTGTGCTATCCCGTCAACCAGTTGCTGATTGCGCTGGACCTAGCGTATATGCAGACGGTGGCATTTATTCTCGTCATCGCCTCGCTGGTGCAGTTGGTAGAAATGTTCTTGAAAAAGGCGATGCCTGCGCTGTATGAGGCGTTGGGTGTCTATCTGCCACTGATTACGACCAACTGTGCCGTGTTGGGTGTCGTATTGCTCAATACGCAGGAGGGGTATAATTTTATCGAGTCCGTAGTCTACGGTGCAACTGGTGGTCTTGGTTTCCTGTTGGCAATCGTCCTGTTTGCCAGTATCCGTGAACGGTTGCAGCTCACCGCTACACCGCCTAAGTCCTTCGAGGGCTTCCCAATAGCACTGATTACGGCAGGATTGATGGCACTGAGCTTTATGGGCTTCAGTGGTCTGAAGGTCTGGTAAGGGGGTAGCGTATGAATATTTTGTATGCAGTCTTGACATTGGGCATTACTGGCTGTCTGTTTGGTGTGATTTTGTCCATCGCTTCGCGTGTCTTTGCCGTGCAGGAGGACCCCCGACTGAGTGAAATTGTTGACTGTCTACCCGGTGCAAACTGTGGTGGTTGTGGCTTCCCCGGCTGTGCCGCCTGCGCGCAGGCTATCCTCGAAGGTAAGGCACCAGTAACTGCATGCCCCAGCTGTGTGGGCGAAAAGGCCACCCGTATTGCGGCGGTCATGGGTGTGGAAGTCGAGGCAGCGGAGCGTCGTGTTGCGTTTGTCCGCTGTGCTGGTGGTAACCGTGCCAGCCATAAGTTTGAAAAGTATGAGGGTATCTCCGACTGTGTGGGTGCGATGAAAGTCGCTGGTAACGGCTTCCTCGCCTGTAGTGTCGGCTGTCTGGGTCTGGGGACCTGTGTGAAAGCCTGTAAATTTGATGCTATCTCTATCAACAGCAACGGCGTGGCAGAGGTGGATAAAAACAAGTGTACCCACTGCATGAAGTGTGCAGAGGTGTGCCCTCGTGGTATCATTGCCGATATGCCATATTCGGCTGATATCATTATGACCTGCGCTAATAAGGACAAGGGCGCAATCGCAAAGTCCAACTGTGCAGTGAGTTGTATCGCCTGTAAGCTGTGCGAAAAGAACTGTCCTACGGGTGCGCTTACCATGAAAAATAATCTGCCGTTTATTGATTATTCTAAGTGTACTGCCTGTGGTATCTGCGCCAGCAAGTGTCCCCGTAAGGCGATTGTCAATCACAACGACAACGGCAAGGTAGCTCCTGTCGTCATTGCTACGAAGTAAGCGGATGAAACACGAGCAACGAAAGGGAAGTCTGCTTCTACTGTTAGGAACAGCCATCTGGGGCTGTGCGTTCGTGGCGCAGAGCGTTGCGATGGACCACATTGGACCGTTTGCCTTTCAGGTAGGACGCAGTTTGCTCGCGGTTCTGGTGCTTGCACCGGTGGCGGCACTGTTCGACCGCAGAAAACAGGATGGAAACTACTGGGCGCGTTGGCAGGATAAACGCCTGTGGAAAACAGGTCTGTTTTGCGGTCTGGCCCTATTTGTGGCATCGGGTTTACAGCAGATGGGCATGGTACATACTGACCCGGGGAAAGCGGGATTTTTAACCGCTATGTATATCGTACTTGTCCCTGTACTGGGGGTATTCCTCGGTAAACGGCCGGGGGGTGCGGTGTGGGTCAGTGTTGCCCTTGCGGTAGCGGGACTGTATCTCCTCAGTTGGACAGGAACAGGCGGTGTCAACATCGGTGACATCTATCTCATCGGCTGTGCGCTGGCTTATGCTGTGCAGATTACCCTCGTGGATTGTCTATCGCCGGGGTTGGACGGTGTGCGCCTCAACTGTATTCAGTTTTTTGTGGTGGCTGTGCTGTCTGCCGTGGTGATGGTGTTCACAGAAACGCCCACTTGGTCGGGGATGCTCGCCTGTAGCGGTGCGCTGTTGTATACAGGTGTACTCTCTTCTGCGGTCGGATTCACTTTACAAATTTTCGGACAGCAGAGGGTGTCGAGTGAACGCGCTGCCCTGATTATGAGCTTGGAGTCGGTGTTTGCAGTCTTGGCAGGCCTGTTGCTTCTCCACCAGACCTTGACAGGGGCGGAGAGTATCGGTTGTGTCTTGGTGTTTGTCGCCGTGCTTCTCTCTCAAAAGCAGAATTCACAGAAATAAAGACTTCCCTTTGAGGGAAAAGTTGGGTATACTACAATTAACGAAAGGCTCCCCTTGTGCCTAAGGGGGGCCTTTGAAACCAATCACGCTAAGGAGGCGACAATATGAAACGCGACAATCACTATCTAGGGTGGGGCATTACAGCGGTTGCGGTTGTCTGTAGTATCCTACTCATCTATGATATTGTTTTTCGGGACAGTATTGTATTGCAGTACGCATCGCAATTCGTCCGTATCATGGCACCTGTGACCTATGGTGCATTTATCGCCTACCTGCTCGCACCAGTGGTGAACTGGATTGAAGCACGGTTTCCGTCCTATACGGTGCGTGTAGGTGACCAGACGAAGTGGTTGCGGTCTGTGTCCATTTTGCTGACATGGCTTGTGGTGCTTGTGTTGCTGAGTGGTTTTATGATGGTACTCATCCCCGAACTGTACAAAAGTGTTTTGCAGTTGATTGCCAATGGAGAGCGATATTACAATACCGTTGTGGTATGGGCGCAAAATGTGCTAGAAAATAATCCAAATTTCGCTGCTTGGGCGGCACAAATGCTCAACGAGTACTACAATGATGCACTGTCTTGGGTCAGCGGTCAGTTGTTGCCCAAGATAGAAGTGGCACTACAGGCGGTGACTGGCGGTGTGGTCGGCGTATTCGTCTTTTTGAGCGATTTATTGGTCGGATTTATCGTGTCCATCTACCTGTTGGCGACTAAGGAGCGATTTGTCGCGGCAGGAAAAAAGTTAAGCTATGCGTTTCTCAGTGAGGAGCGTGCCCAACTACTTATCCGTGGCACGAGAAAAACAGACCGTATTTTCAGCGGCTTTGTGCGTGGCAAGCTGTTGGATTCTCTCATTATCGGTCTGCTGTGCCTGTTTTTCTCCTCGATTTTCCACTTTCCTTACGCGCCACTGGTCAGTCTGATTGTCGGTGTTACGAATATCATTCCCTACTTTGGGCCGTTCCTTGGGGCGATTCCGAGTGCCTTTCTCATTCTCTTGGACAGCCCACTCCAATGCCTGTACTTCTGTATCTTTATCCTCGCACTACAGCAGTTTGACGGCAATATTCTCGGCCCTGCCATTCTGGGTGAGAGCATCGGACTGTCGAGCTTCTGGGTCATTGTCGCTATCCTGTTGGGCGGTGGCCTGTTTGGTGTGATGGGAATGTTCCTCGGTGTGCCGATGTTTGCGTGTGTCTATACGGCAATTCGCAGTTATTCCGCCCACTGCCTGCGGAAAAAAGGACTTCCAACGGATACCGAAAGCTATTTTTCAGACCAATAGGAAAAAATACCCACTTGGCAACGCTCTGCCGAGTGGGTATACTAGTATCTACCATACAAAATAGGAGAAATATCGACGATGAAAGACTTTTTTCGGCGGCATCGTGCCGTCAATCTCTGGGCGATTATTTTAGCGGTACTGTTTGCGGGGTATGCGGTTGTTATCGGCAGTCGCACAATGGCAAATGCCGTGGTTGCTGTGACGCAGACGCTCAAGGAGGCGTTTGCGGTTCTCTGGTACATAGTTCCGTTTTCCGTGGTGGAGTGGCTGTATGTCGCGTTTATTTTGTTGGTCATCGCATGGGTGGTGGTGCTATGTGTGCGTCTGCGTAAAAGTGGCGAAAAGTGGCACACAGCATACCGTGGCATTGTGTCGCTCGCCTGTCTGTGCCTAAGTGTGTGGTGGTTTTACTGCATGATGTGGGGGGTAAACTACTACGCTGACGGCTTTCAGGAGAAAAGTGGGGTATATGCCGAGGCGGTGACGGTGGACGAGCTGGAGCGTGTCGCGACAGCGTTTGCGACACAGTTGGTTGCCATCGCGGACCAAGTGGAGCGCGATGAAAACGGTGTCTTTGCTGTACCGCGTGACGAAATTTTTGCGTACAGTCCCCATATCTATGAGAATGTTTCTACGGAATTTTCATTTCTAAAGAATAAAGACCGTGTGCCCAAGCAAATGTTTTTCTCGCGTCTGTTCTCTCACATGAATTTTACTGGGTTTTATACCCCATTTACGGGGGAGTCCAATCTGAATGTGGATAGTCCAGCCTGTCTGCTCCCAGCGAATATCTCGCATGAATTGGCACATCAGCGTGGCATTGCCTCCGAACAGGAGTGTAATTTTTTGGCGATTCTCGCCGCTACCACCTGCGACAATGTGGTATACCAGTATTCTGGCTATCTGATGGGGTATATCCATCTGGGCAATGCCCTGTATCGGGCAGACCGTGAAAAGTGGCAGGCGGTTTTCTCACTTTTGCCAGAGGGGGTTCTGGCAGACCTGCGCTACCACAGTGCATATTGGTCACAGTTTGAGGGGAAAACCGCAACAGTGAGTAAAAAAATCTATGATACCACGCTCAAGGGGTACGGACAGACGGCTGGAATTCAGAGCTACGGCACGGTGGTAGACCTGTTGGTAGCATATTATTAAAGGGGGAAATGGGGATGAAATTGGAACGGTCAAATCTGGTTGCTGTTCTGTCGGAAGCACTGGACAGCGTAGAAAAAGAATTGCTCGGTGTGACCGACCACCACGCCAAGCGTGTGGCAATCTTGTGTATTCGGATGGCGGAGCAGTTGGAGATGCCGACAGAGGAGCGCGCTTCTTTGGCGATTAGTGCGCTCCTGCACGACAGTGCATTGAGTGAGTACCGCGAGGGATACCACGATGGAAAAGTGACACCCGACGCGCTCCAAGGGCACTGTACCGTCGGTGAGGAGAATCTGCGTTATATTCCTGGTGAGGTGTCGCGGAATTTTGTGTTGTACCACCACGAGCGCGCCGACGGCAGTGGACCGTTTGGAAAAACGGCGGAGGAAACGCCCCTCGGCGCGCAGTTGCTCCATATCGCAGACCAGACCGACCGCGCCATCCCGATGGGAATGGCGACAGAGGCGGACTTGGCACGGGCGAGGGCATTTATTGAGGTGAACCGTGGGACTCTCTTTGCCGAGCAACCCTGTCTGCTGATGGAAAGTGTATTGACACAGGACTTGCTACAGGAACTCTCCGATGAGAATATTGCAGAAAGCCGATTGCCACTTCCGCAGGAAACATATGACACCGACCTCCGTGCGCTCTCTGGCTTGTTTGCGCGTGTGATTGATTACAAATCACCGTTTACCAAACAGCACTCGGTGGGCGTAGCGGAAAAAGCGGAAACGATGGCGCAGTATTACCAGTGGGATGGCGATACAGCGGAACAATTGTATTGTGCGGGCGCATTGCACGACATCGGGAAATTGCTGGTCAGCCGTGATGTGTTGGAGAAGCCAGGAAAATTGGACCAACAGGAGTATCAACATATCCAGAGTCATGCCTATGAAACCTATCGCCTACTCTCCCACCTATATGGTGCGGAGCAGATGACGCAGTGGGCATCGAACCACCATGAGAAGCTCAATGGAAAGGGGTACCCCTTCGGCAAGACCGCGGAAGAATTGGACGAAAAATCGCGGTTGCTCGCCTGTCTGGACATCTATCAAGCCTTGACGGAGGACCGTCCCTACAAGGCAGGGATGCCCCACAGCAAGGCGATTGCCATTCTGCGCGAACTAGCGGACAAGGGAGAATTAGATGGTAATATTACCGAGGATATCGACCGCGTATTCCGTCACAAGGACAGAGAAGTGTCCGAAATACGCACCGCCCTGTTCCAGTGTAAGGTGTGTGGACAGATTTACGAGGGCGATAGCATGCCCGACCAGTACCAGTGTCCCGTGTGTGGACAGCCAGAAACCGCCTTTTTGCGGTTGCGGTAATGCGTTTTTGTCGAAAAAAGTCTTGCTATTCCGAGGATATGCCAATATAATAGGGAAGTTCAGACATTTGGAAATAAAAAGATATGGAGGGAATTAAAATGTCTACTGAACTGAAGAAAATGGCAAATCCTGGTCCTTTGGGACTGCTGGGCTTTGGCATGACCACCGTGCTGTTGAATCTGCACAACGCTGGTTTTCTGCCTCTGTCCATCGTGATTGTCGCAATGGGTATCGCACTGGGCGGTCTGGCACAGATTATTGCTGGTATCCGTGAACTGTGCCAAGGCAACACTTTTGCTGGCACTGCGTTTACCGCCTACGGCCTGTTCTGGTGGTCCTTGGTGCTGATTTGGACTAACCCCTTCGAGGGTATCGAGTCCGCCAGCAAGGTCGCCATGGGTTGGTATCTGTTGCTGTGGGGTATCTTCACCCTGTTTATGTTCATCGGTACCCTGAAGCACAACCGTGCAACGCAGGTCGTGTTCGGCTCCTTGACCGTGCTGTTCGTGTTGCTTGCACTGGGTGATTTCACTGGCAACCACACGATTACCACTATCGCAGGTTTTGAGGGTATCTTCTGCGGTCTGTCTGCTATCTATAGCGCAATGGGTCAGATTCTGAACGAGGAGTACGGCAAACCCGTCCTGCCCTTGGGTTAATCGAACCAAATCATAATAAATAGACCTCCTGCTCACCAACGGGCAGGAGGTCATTTTTTGTATGTACTTGTTATTCGTAGTACTCCACTGCATCAAAGGCACCGATGGCATCACAGACGGCACAGACATCAGGGCAGTCTGTCGTAATGGTACCGCAGAAACGACAGCGATAGCCGAGTTTCTTGGTGCGTACAACATTTTGGGCAGGGTTTGTCGCAGGAGCGGTCTTGGGGTCGGTTTTGGCCAGCTTCGCCAACAGCGTCATAAAGCGGTTCTCATGGGAACGCTCGATGGCGGCGACATGGTCAAACATCAGCGCGATATGTTCCAGTCCGTCGGCGCGCGCCTGTGCCGCAAATGCTGGGTACATCCCGTGCCACTCCTCGTATTCGCCCTGTGCCGCCTGCATCAGACACTCCTTGGTGTTGGTGGGCTTGCCGTAGAGCTGTTCAAACCAGAAGCGCGCATGGGTCATTTCGTTTCTAGCCATCTCCTCGAAGGCGGCAGCTACCTCCTCATCACCGCAGGCGCGCGCAGCGGCGGCAAAGTAGGTATACTTATTGCGTGCAATGGACTCGCCAGCCAGTGCTTTCCGCAAATTTTCTTCTGTTTTTGTATTCTTCAGTCCCATCGTAAATACTCCTTATCAGCGAAGAACGGTGTCCACCCATGCCAGTGCTTCAGCCTCGGTACGGAAGTGTCCCTCACGAATCATGGTGTGGGATTGCTTCTGATGCTCCTTGGCCTGTGCCGCCAGCATAAACGCACCGCCTTCCACAAATGCCATTGCCTTACAGCCTGCCGCGGTCAGCTTCTTGTGGAGGTCCACCAGTTCCTTGCTGACTTCGGGGGCGGCAGGAGCCATTTTGGTGATATCCACAATGTAGGCCCAACCGCTCGTTCTCCATGCGCCTGACAGGGTTATCAACTGTGTGACCAACCAGCGGATTTCCTCCGCGGTTGTTGCACCCACTGCGCCGGACTTGATGGCACGCTTGCCGAGGATGGTTTCTACCGTCTGTGCTCCATGTGAATACTTCATATCGACATCTCCTTTTCTTGTGTATTCTTGTGTAAATTCTGGGGAAAATTTAACTTTGATACTTTATTATGCTAAATTTTAACATCCTTTCACCCACTTGTCAAGTGCGTGTTCGTTTTGCTGTTGACAAAGCCTGCGTGCTTCGCTATAATCAAGAATCATAACATAACAAGGAAGGTGATATCCCACATGGACAGTTGCGACTGTAGTCCTAATCGGTTGCGCGTGATTTTGGTTGGCATACCTATGCCCATTTTTCGGGAATAGGTGTGTTTTTTTGCACCCTTTTTTACGAATCACTACCGAATCCATAACCAAATCACAAATCAACACGAAACAAGGAGAAACTACACACTATGACTTCCGAACACATACCCAGTTTGATGGCGATGCTGATTTGCATTGTCCTCTCTGCCTATTTTTCCGCGACGGAAACGGCATTTTCCTCTTTGAACAAGACGCGCCTGAAAGTGCTGGCTGAAAAAGGAAATCGGCGCGCCAAGCTGACCTTTGACTTGTCTGAGAAATATGACAAACTGCTCTCCACGATTCTGATTGGCAACAATATCGTCAACATCGCAGTGTCCTCTATCGCTACGCTCCTGTTTGTGGAGCTGTTGGGCGATATGGGTGCTACGGTATCCACCATTGTGATTACGATTGTCGTTCTGATTTTCGGTGAGATTACCCCCAAGAGTATCGCCAAAGACTTCCCTGAAAAATTCGCCATGTTCTCCGCGCCGTTTATCAGCGCACTGATGTGGCTGTTTACTCCCCTCAATTTCCTGTTTTCCCTGTGGAAAAAGTTGGTCGGTACGCTTGTCAAGTCCGACGAGGACAACAAGATGTCGCAGGAAGAACTGCTGATGCTGTTGGAGGAAGTTGAGCAGGAGGGCGGTCTGGACGAAAATGAGGGCGAGCTGTTGCGAAATGCGGTCGAATTTGGTGATTTGCAGGCGCAGGATATTCTGACCCATCGTGTCGATTTGGAGGCGGTCAGCATCCATGCCACTACCGAGGAGATTGCCAAGGCATTTACCGAGTCGCGCTTTTCCCGTCTGCTGGTCTATGAGGACAACATTGATAAGATTGTAGGTGTCATTCACCACAAGGACCTCTATAAAGACACGGGTATTACCAATGCACCACTCAAAGAGGTAATGACACCGCCTACCTTTGTCCACCAGACCGAGAAAGTAGACGATTTGTTGCAGACACTGCGCTCCAATAAGTCCCATATCGCCGTTGTCATTGACGAGTACGGCGGAACTTTGGGCATTGTCACGATGGAGGATATCTTGGAGGAGCTGGTCGGTGAAATCTGGGATGAACACGATGAAATAGAAGAACCCTTCCGCCAATTGGATGCGAACACCTATGTGGTGGATTGTACCGTTACCTTGGACGACTTTTGCGACAAATTTGACATCGACAGTGAGTCCGACAGTATCTCGCTGGGCGGTTGGATTATGGAGCAGATGGAGTGCATCCCTGGCGAGGGAGCAACCTTTACCTATGAAAATTTGACCATTACTGTCACCAAGACTGATGACCACCGCGTAGAGTTGGTAACGGTCAAGGTGCAGGATACTGCTACACAGGAAAAAGACTGATTCTGACAGAACTGGCACACGGTGAAAAAATCATCGTGTGCCGTTTTTTATAAAAAAAACAGACCGCATGATACGGTCTGTAAAACAACGGATGGAGCCTTTGGTCGGAGCGTCACTCCCGACATCTCTTTTGCCCATTACCATACGGTATGTGGCGCATGAGGACGCACTTTTCACCTCAAAGGCTCCGATATCCCTCTATGTAAATTATACCCTTTCTATTCCTTTTTGTAAAGGATATTTTTATTTTTTATTGTTTTTCGCCATGTCGTTTCCCCGATGTGCCAGAAAGATATCACAGAGTTTTTGTAACTCGCGGGGTCGTGTTCCACCTTTAGTCGCAAAATCAGCTTAAACTTTTCTCCGCTTATCACAACTTCTTTCAGAATAACGGCGGTATTTGGTTTCTCCGATGCGATAATATAATCTGGGTCTGCTATGATTTCAGGAAAAAATGCAAAAAATCTCTCGTAATCGTTCGGATGTCGCTCTTTGATGTGTGCGATGCGTTCCTCTGTGATGATAACTTCATCAGTAGAGATATCTGCCGTAACGCATTTATATTTTTCGATGTTAATTCTTCCGACTTCTTTCACCTATATGTCCTCGTTTGTTGATTCTGATAGTATTGTACCACAGTAGGACAGCATTTCAACAATTTTCTTTCTATGATAGGGAAATGGCGCACGATGATTTTTTATGGTGTGCCGTTTCTCTTTATATTTCCCGACAGCTTTTCGCCATTGGCACTGGTACAATGTTCCCACAGGAGAAACAAGAGGGGGGACAAGCTGTGAGAATCGGTGGATGGACAATTCCGCGACAGTATATCATCTGGGGTGGGCGCACTCTTTTATATGGCGCAATCGGATTTTTTGCGGCCTTTTGTGCAGTAGATGGTCGTGCGCCACTGCTTGCGCCGTTGGTTGCGACACTCTACCCAGAGAAAATTTTTGTTGTTACCTTGTGCGGGGGGTGTCTGGGTGCGGTGACTTTTCTACCGTTTTCCGCCGCGGTGCGCTGTTGTGGCATATTGGTGCTAGTGACTGCCGTGCTGACTTCATTCCAAGAGGTGGACGAGAAGAAACATCCGCTATTTCGTCCGCTGTGCGTGGCGGGGGCGACCTTTTGTGTGGAACTGACCTATCTGGTACAACTGGGGGTGGATGGGACAGGACTGTCACGCCTTGCTATTAGCACTGTGTTATCAGGGATTCTGTGTCACTACGGGATGTTGGCACTGCGTCGCCGTCCGACCGTGACAAGTCGACAGGAACGGAGCGAAACACGCAACTTACGCGATCGACTGCGGATGAGTGCGGAGGCTCTACGCGCGGTCTACGAGAGTATCCATCCGCCTGTGGTGAAAACGGAGGAGAATCCAGCGGTGATATTCGACCGTGCGGCGGAGGTGGTCTGCCGTGGGTGTGCGCTGTGCGAGGTCTGCTGGAGCAGGGAGTATATCTCCACATTCAATGCTTTTAACGATGCGACACCTGCCATTATGGAGCGTGGTCGCGCAGAAAAAAGTGACTTTGCGCTCCACTTTGCCAGTCGTTGTATTCATTTTCCCCAGTTAATCTCCGCCATCAATACGGAGGTGGCGGCGTTGCTGTTGCGCCGTGCCTACCGCCGACGATTGGAGGAGGAACGACAGCGCACACGGGGGCAATATGCCCAGTTGAGTGAATTGGTGGTGCAGGCCATCAACGCACCAGTGTGCAACGAGGGCGATGCCATCAAGATTCCGCACAGCATCGCGATGGGCAGTGT
>JAZRID010000256.1:0-2210 GCA_045645125.1 Oscillospiraceae bacterium
GGTCAACATCATCGTCCACGGCCACGACCCCTCCCTGTCCGAGATGATTGTGCACTACGCAAATGACCCCGAGATGATTGCTCTGGCTAAGGAGCAGGGTGCTAAGGGCATTAACATCGCTGGTGTCTGCTGTACTGCAAACGAAGTCACCATGCGGCATGGTATCCCCATGGCTGGTAACTTCCTGAACCAGGAAGCTGTCGTCCTGACCGGTGCTTGCGAAGCTATCGTCGTCGATGTGCAGTGCATCTTCCCCGCACTGGGCCCCCTGTCCAAGTGCTTCCACACCAAGTTCATCACCACTTCCCCCATCGCTCGTATCCCCGACAGCGAGTTCATTGAGTTCCACGCTGAGACCGCCGGCGAGAACGCCAAGGCCATTGTCAAGGCTGCTATCGAGAACTTCAAGAACCGCCGTGAGGAGCTGATCTACATCCCCGAGCACAAGCAGCCCGCCCGCGTCGGTTACTCCCTGGAGACCATCAAGAAGACTCTGGACGGCGTTTGCAACACCCAGGTCGACGAGCTGGGCACTCTGGCTCCTCTGAGAGATGTTGTTCTGGCTGGTGTCCTCCGTGGTGCCGTCGCTATGGTTGGTTGTAACAACCCCAAGGTTCGTCCTGACACTGCTCACATCGAGCTGATGAAGAAGCTGATTGCTAACGATATCATCGTTGTCGTTTCCGGTTGTTCTGCTCAGGCTGCTGGTAAGGCTGGCCTGCTGAGCCTGGAAGCTAAGGAGCTGTGCGGTGCTGGTCTGCGCCGTGTCTGCGACCTGGTTGGTATTCCTCCTGTCCTGCACATGGGCTCCTGCGTGGATATCTCCCGCATGATGCTGTTGGTCTCCGACCTGGCTAAGGTCTGTGGCTGCAACATCTCCCAGCTGCCTGTCGTCGGCTGCGCTCCCGAGTGGATGAGTGAGAAGGCCGTTTCCATCGGTAACTATGTCGTCGCTACTGGTATCGACACCTTCTTGGGTATCGATCCTTATGTCAAGGGTTCCAGCGAAGTCGTGGAGCTGCTGACTGGCGAGCACGGCGTTAAGGATTGGGTCGAGGCTAACTTCACCGTCGAGATGGATATGGATAAGCTGTGCGAGAAGATGATGGAAACCATCGAGAAGAAGCGCGCAGGCCTGGGCATCTAATCCCTACTTAATACCGTTAATGAGCTGTACATCGCACACCCAAGAAAGAAGGAACTGAAACCATGAAAATAGCTGTTACCGGCAAGGGCGGCGTGGGTAAAACCACTCTTTCGTCCACCCTTTGCCGACTGTACGCTGAGGAGGGACGCACGGTTCTCGCGGCCGATGTGGACCCAGATGCCAATTTGGGACTGGCATTGGGCTTCAGCGAGGATGAAGTCAACGCGATTGTTCCCATCTCTAAGATGCGTAAGCTCGTGGAGGAGAGAACAGGCGCAAATGAGCTGAATAAATTTTTCAAGCTCAACCCTCAGGTGGGAGATATCCCTGACATCTATGCCAAGGAAATCAACGGCGTAAAGCTGTTGGTGATGGGCACGGTGGAAACCGGCGGAAGTGGTTGTGTCTGTCCGGAGCATGTCATGCTCAAGGCAATCCTGTCCAACCTTGTGTTCCGTAAAGATGATGTTGTCATCATGGATATGGAGGCAGGCTTGGAGCATCTGGGACGCGGCACTGCTTCCGGTATGGATCAGTTTATTGTTGTCATTGAGCCCGGTGCGCGTAGCATCCAGACCTACGGTAAGGTCAAGGAGCTGGCGGCGGATTTGGGTATTACTCGCGTGCGAGTCGTTGCCAACAAGGTGCGCGATGCACATGACGAAGAGTATATCAAGGCCCGTATCCCCGAGGAGGACCTTCTGGGATTCATCCACTACAACGCCGAAGTCATCGACGCAGACCGCGCCGGACAGTCGCCCTACGACTGTAGTGCTACGGCAGTAGAGGAGATTCGGGCTATCAAGGCGAAAATTGACGCCGAAAAATAAGAGAATTTTGCTGAGAGCAATCGTAAGGAGTGAATCATCACGTGAAAACATTATTTCAACGCGTTTTCGATGGTAACGATGCCGTATACGGCCTGGCTGTCCAGGTAGTCGATGAGACCATTGCCAAGCTGGGCGCAGATGCTCCCGTTGGCTTCCATGATACCGCATACAGCCTGCCCTGCATCTATGCGATGACCGGTAAGAAGGTCACCACCCTCGGCGAGGCTAAGGAG
>JAZRID010000257.1:0-4857 GCA_045645125.1 Oscillospiraceae bacterium
AGTGGTATCCTGGTCATATGACCAAGACACGGCGTATGATTGTGGACCAGATGAAGCATATGGACGCGGTGTGCGAGATTTTGGACGCGCGTATTCCTATCTCCAGTCGCAATCCCGATGTGGAGGAGCTGACGGCAGGCAAACCGCGTCTGATTGTCCTCAACCGTGTGGATATGGCGGACCCTGCTGGGACGAAGCGGTGGGCGAATTACTTCCGCCGCCGTGGGTTTGCGGTGTTGGAGGTCAATGCCAAGGAAGGACAGGGGACGAACCGCTTTCCTGCCGCCGTCCGCGCGTTGTTAGCAGACAAAATCGCCACCTATACGGAAAAGGGACAGGCAGGGCGCATGATTCGCGTCATGGTGCTCGGTATCCCCAATGTGGGCAAGTCCACTTTTATCAACAAGGTCGCCAAGCGCAAGACCGCCAAGGCGGAGGACCGCCCAGGCGTGACCCGTAGCAAGCAGTGGGTGCCCGTTGACCAGAGCTTGGAGCTGTTGGACACCCCTGGTATTCTCTGGCCGAAATTCGAGGACCAGAGTGTGGGCATGAATCTTGCCTATACGGGTGCGGTGCGCGATGAGATTATGGACTTGGAAACGCTCGCCTGTCATCTGATGACCTACCTCGGCAAGCACTATCCCAACGCACTCTTGGAACGCTACAAAGTGGAAGTTGCCCCCGAGGATGACGGCTATGAACTGCTCAGTAAGGCAGGGCGTAAGCGTGGCTTTGTGGTGCGCGGTGGCGAGGTCGACACGGAGCGCATGGCAAAAATTCTGTTGGATGAGTTCCGCGGTGGCAAGCTCGGACGCTTTACACTCGAACTGCCAGAGGACGGAGAATAAACGATGTGGGAATTTGAACACAAAGCACACGAGGCGGGCTACCGCTTCATCTGTGGCTGTGACGAGGCAGGCGCAGGTCCTCTGGCTGGCCCAGTCTATGCGGCGGCGGTCATTCTGCCCGACGGTCTGGAATTGCCGTTTTTGAACGACTCCAAACAGGTGACGGAGAAGCACAGAGCGGTGCTGTTTGACCAGATTCGGGAACAGGCGGTGGCATGGGCGGTGGCAAGTATCTCGGCGGAGGAGATTGACGAGCTGGACATTCTCAACGCACGCATGAAAGCCATGCAGATGGCGATGGATGCCCTCTCGGTACAGCCCGACTTTGCGCTGATTGACGGCAACCGCGACCACGGCAGTCGGTGTGCTATCATCACACCGCACGAGTTGGTGGTACAAGGGGACAGCCGTAGTGCGAGCATTGCGGCCGCCTCCATTCTGGCGAAGGTCAGTCGTGACCGCTACATGGAGGAAATCGCGCAGGAATATCCGCAGTATCAATTCGCCAAGCACAAGGGCTATGGCACCAAGTTGCATATCGAGATGCTCAATCAATACGGACCCTGTCCCATCCACCGCCGTATTTTCCTCAAAAAGTGGGAGGCAAAGCGTGGTTGAGCAGAAACGGCGCGGTGACTATGGCGAAGCGGTGGTTGCCACCTATCTGTGTCAACAGGGCTATGTCATTTTGGAAACGCAGTTCCGCACACGGTACGGGGAGATTGACATTGTGGCACGCGCTCCAGAGGGGATTCTGTGCTTCGTGGAGGTCAAGACCCGAAAAAATACCGCCTTTGCCCACGCACGGGAGGCGGTAACACCCAACAAGCAACGGCGCATCCGCACCACGGCACAGCGGTATTTGTGTCTGTACGGCGATATGGACACCCTCTGCCGTTTCGATGTCGCAGAGGTCTATGTGGACAACGGCATCACACCACCGCGCATACAGTATATAGAACAGGCATTTACTTAAATCATAAAGGGATACCATATGAAACAATTACTATTGATTCGCCACGGGGAATCCGAGGCGGACATTTTGCGTGTCCATGAGGGGCGCGCCGATTTTCCGTTGACCGAACGGGGACATCAACAGGCAACGGCGATGGGGCAGTGGGTGGCACAACACTACGAGGTGAATTTCATTTTTGCCAGTACACTGTGCCGCGCCAAGCAGACCGCGCAACATCTGGCGGATGCCGTGGGGGTGCCTGTGGTGTTGGAGGAAGATTTGATGGAGTTTAACAACGGACTGCTCGCAGGACTGCCCTTTGCAGAAGCGCAGGTGCGCTATCCCAGAGTAGAACATCTTCCCCCCGACCAGAGCGTCTACGGACAGGAAACACAATATGAATTTCGGGCGAGGGCTGACCGTGCGCTGGCACGCTGTCTGGCACAGATACCAGACGGAGCAACGGCAGCTATCGTATCGCATGGCGGTATGATAAATCAGCTCTTTGCGTCCATTTTGGGACTTCCGCCTGCGTCCGCACCCCGTTTTCTGACAGGGGACACAGGGATTCACCTCTGGAGCTTGACCGAGGACGGACCGCGCCTACTGTTTGCCAATCGGCAGGAACATCTGCCAAACATCTAAAAAGGAAAAGGGGGGCTGTGGATGGCTCTATATGCGATTGGCGATTTACATTTATCGCTGACGGTGAATAAACCGATGGATATTTTCGGGGACAACTGGTGCAACCATGTGCAACGCTTGCAGGACGCATTTTCGCACTTGCATGACGACGATGTAATAGTCCTCTGCGGTGATACCTCATGGGGCATTGACTTTGCGGAAAGTCTGGCGGATTTCCAGTGGATAAACGCCTTGCCTGGCAAAAAGTTGCTTGTGAAGGGCAATCACGACTACTGGTGGAATACCGCGTCCAAGATGAAGCGTTTTTTTGCGGAGCATGAACTGCACACGCTGA
Organism: Oscillospiraceae bacterium; assembly: GCA_045645125.1. GTDB lineage: Bacteria > Bacillota > Clostridia > Oscillospirales > Oscillospiraceae > Pelethomonas. The sequence continues at coordinate 2,783 of JAZRID010000257.1, forward strand.
ACATCCTGCACAACAACGCCTTTTTCTATGGGGACTATGCCATCTGTGGTACACGCGGTTGGTTCTACGAGGAGGAGCAGTCCTGTCAGAACGAAAAGGTACTCAACCGTGAGGTGGGACGCTTGGAAACTTCGTTGAAAGCGGCGGAGGGACGACCCATCCTCGCCTTTCTGCACTATCCACCGCTGTACACCAACTACCGCTGTCCTGAGATTATCGCCAAATTGGAGGAATACCATGTTGAGCAGTGCTACTACGGACACCTGCACGGCCCAACCCACAAGCGCGCCATCGAGGGCAAACTCGGCGGTGTGGAGTACCATCTGGTCGCAGGCGATTACCTCGGCTTTGTCCCCCGAAAAGTATTAGATTGAGAAAAACGAAACAGGGAGCGTTGCACACAGTACACGGCAACACTCCCTATTTTTATGGCATATCGTAGCAGATAGATGCGATTAGTCGACCATAATCTTCTTCAGCTTTGCGAAGCGGGGCAGGCTATCGACCTTCTTCATCTTGGTTTCGCCCTGAATGAGGGGGAGCGCGTAGTCGATAAAAGCGGGTTCGATATTGTTGCCCTCGGCGTTAATCCACTCGCGGGGGAACTTCTTCTCGGTGTTGGCGACCTCTGCCAAGTTGAACAGCTTGGTCTTGCAGACATACTTGCCGTTCTCATAGGTGCGCTCAAAGCCGACCATCTTATCGGTCAGACCAGCGATAGCATTTTCCACGGCGGCCTTACCAGACATAAAGGACTCGTCGATATCGGTCTGAGAGGCGAGGTGGGCACCGCAGCGTTGCAACAGGCTGAACTCGATACCACGCACCTTGACACCGAGATGTGCCTTGCACTTCTCGGCAAGCTGTGCGGCCAGACCACCGAGCTGTGCGTGGCCAAAGCCGTCGGTGGCAGAGGTGGTTGCCTCGGAGACGAAGGAGCCGTCGGCGTAGTGCAGACCTTCGGAGACAGCGACCATGCAGTTACCCTTCTCCTCATAGACACGCTTGACATCCGCAAGGAACTTATCCATGTCGAAATCGACTTCGGGCATATAAATCAAGTCGGGGCCAGCACCGTGGGCACTGCCGATGCTTGCGGCGGCGGTCAGCCAACCAGCGTGTCGTCCCATGATTTCCATAATGCAAACCATACCCAAGTCATAGACACGGGCATCCTTATAGACCTCCATGCAGGAGGTGGCGATATACTTGGCGGCGGACGCATAGCCAGGGCAGTGGTCGGTGCCAAAGAGGTCGTTGTCGATGGTCTTGGGCACGCCCATCACGCGACATTCATAGCCGACACGCTGCATATACTTGCTGATTTTGTTGCAGGTGTCCATGGAGTCGTTGCCACCGTTGTAGAAGAAGTAGCGGACATCGTACTTCTTGAAAATCTCAAGAATACGCTTGTAATCGGTGTCGTCCACATCGGGGTCAGCAATCTTGTAACGGCAGGAACCGAGTGCAGAGGACGGGGTATAGAGAAGCATCTCCAGTTCCTCGGCATCCTCCAGACCCATATCGTAGAGTTTGCCATCCAGCACGCCCTTGATACCGTTGGCGGCACCGTAGACCTTGGTGATAACATCGCTGTCCAGTGCGGTGCGGATGACACCGTAGGCACTGGCATTGATAACCGCGGTGGGGCCGCCAGACTGGCCGATAATACACGCGCCTCTTAATGTGTTCATAGGGAATTTACCTCCAAAAAAACAGATTAACGCAGAAGAATATATCATTTTTGCAAAAATTTGTAAACGGCATTTTGTAAAGAATTTTTTAGATTGACACGGAGTTTTTTGAGTAAAAAGCATTGCAATTTGTGGAAAGCGTGATACAATACATAGTATACTCAATACAAGGAGGAACATACAATGCCCCTCGTAACAACAACCGAAATGTTTAAGAAGGCATACAATGGTGGCTACGCCATCGGTGCTTTCAATGTCAACAATATGGAAATCGTGCAGGGTATCACCGAGGCCGCCAAAGAGGTCAATGCCCCTCTGATTCTGCAGGTGTCCAAGGGCGCACGCGCCTATGCCAACCACACCTACCTGACCAAGCTGGTC
>JAZRID010000258.1:0-2567 GCA_045645125.1 Oscillospiraceae bacterium
ATCCCTGCGCGCAGACGGTAGGCATGGTTGCTATCTTCCGACTGTACCTCGACGCTCTCTAACAGTGCGCGGATACGCCCCACCACGAATGAGGGGCGCAGAGGATTGCCCAATAAATCCGCTATTGGCCATGTGATACACAGTCCCTCACTTGGCTGTGCAATGGTCGCATAGAGGTTTTGTAGTTCAATATCCAGCAAATCCAGTCCGCTGGGTGCCAGTTCAATGCCACGCTCAGACAACAGGAAGCGGTCCTCCCGATTGAGCAACCCCGTGTGCATTTGAACAGCAGGCAGAACATGGTCGTTACACCCTATCAGAAATACATATCTGCTCTGTCGCCGTTCATTTCTGGTAATTTGAGAAACCTGTACTTGGTCAAGGGAAGCAGGAATCGTACCAATATCATACTGCGTCAGAATCAGTTTCATCAACCTGCCAAATTCCTCGTGGTCCATCGGCATATCACCTAATGTCTGTGCAAATTGGTCCATGACACTGCACAGCAATTCCCACAGCTGGCTGTACTCACTGGCGCGCTGTAGTTCTCCCAACTGTTCCAACTGTTCCGTTCGCTCCGATAGCTGTGTGGCAAGCCCGATATCCTCCAAGAACTGCCACAAAACTTTGAGTTTTCCTGTTGCTCCCTCCTCTGCCTTATATCCCTGTGCAAGACGGCGCAGAGGGTCGCTCACACGGCTACGCAGGGTATTGATGTACGCCAGTCTGGCCTCCTGTTCCTCAGAAAAGCCATCGCACCAACCGTCTGGGTTGGCACTCCAATCCTCCTCACGCACCCACATGGAGCCGTGGATATCCCACAGAATGACATAATTTTCGAGAATATCGCACTCCTCGTCATTCAAACCTGCCAATCCCGTTTTCAGCCAGTGGAACATATCCTCATACTCATAGCCACCTGCCACACTGTCCAATACACCAGTGAGCAGACTAATGACTGGCTTTTCAAGAATATCACTGCGCCGACTGAGATAAAACGGAATCCCATACCGTTCAAAAACATTTTCCATTGTGGCGGCATAGTCGTCAATGTTACGAGCAACCACAGCAATATCACGAAACCGACAGTTTTTCTCGCGGACAAGGCGCAAAATTTCAGAGGCAACATATTCCACTTCTGAGAACATTCCATTGGCACGGTATAGACGCACCGCAGAGCAGTCCCCCTGCCATGTGCCATTTCCGCCGAAAAAATTTGCCTCCAGATGTTGCAGGGCGTTGGTCGGCTGTTTGCTCTCCCGATACACCACATGACAGGGGATACTATCTCTAGCACAGAGTCGGAGCAACCTATCCCTAGTCCGCAGACTTTGGTGAAAAATTTCAAGGGTACTACCCTGCTCCCCCAACAGCGTGATACTGACACTCTCACAGCGGTGCAGAAGCATCGCAATCAGCTGTTCTTCCTGCGCGGTAAAGTAGGAGAATCCGTCTAAGTAGAAATCCTTTCCGTCTGCATAGCCAGATTCCTCCAACCGTTCTAACAGCTTGCTCATTAAATCACGGCGGTCGCCATGCTCGCCCTGTAATTTGGACAGATACGCGGCATAAATCAAACTGACATCACGCAGTTTATCCCCCGACATCCCCTCTAAAATCTGCGAAACATCGCCCAAGGTTTCGGGCAGGACACGACAACTCTGCAATTCATCGCACAGTGTCACCAGTTCTGCCAAAAAACTCGCTCTGCGCGAGGGGCGCGCATAGACTTTCAGGACGGATGCCGTTTCCTGTAGTGCCAGTTGCATCATCAACAGCTTACCGCCTGCATCCAGTGTTCCATCCGTCAGTCCTCCCGTTATGGTCAGCACACGGTTGGCTAACAGACGAGGGCTCAGCACTTCCGCATAGCGTGAAACACTCGCACCGCACTGTCGCACCAAATCCACTTCCGTCTGGTGTGAAATATGCTCTGGCACCAATAAAATTTGTTTTCTGATGTTTCCTCGCTCCTGCATCTGGGCAAAGATGCGCTGTGTCTTTCCTGTATTCGCACGACCGATTAAAAGATTCATTCTTGCCATGGTATGTTCTCCCCTAGTGGCTACAACGGGGCTGTTACAAACCGCAGTTGCAACAGCCCCAAGAAATTTTATATACAATAAAAATAAACAATTAGAGAATTAAAGCGACCGCGTGTGCCGCCATTCCCTCACCGCTTCCTGTAAAACCAAGGTGTTCTTCCGTGGTCGCCTTTACATTGACCTGTGACAGTTCGACCCCGATATCCTCCGCAATATTTTGTCGCATCTGCGGAATATACGGCGCAACCTTGGGACGCTGGGCAATCAGGGTAACATCGACATTGCCGAGGGTATATCCCTCCGCCTGTAAGCGTCTGGCGACTTCGCGCAGAAGCACTCTGCTGTCTGCACCGCGATACTGCTCGTCCGTATCAGGGAACAGCTTTCCGATATCCCCCAGTGCAGCCGCACCGAGCAGGGCATCCATCAGCGCGTGCAACAACACATCCGCATCCGAATGACCGAGCAACCCCTTTTCGTACGGAATTTCCACACCGCCCAATACTAACTTTCGTCCCTCTG
>JAZRID010000259.1:0-1776 GCA_045645125.1 Oscillospiraceae bacterium
CACTTTGCCGTCCAACTTTGACACATCAGACTTGATATCATTCATGGTATCGGTCTGATTTTTTTGTTCATTGACCAGTTCGGCGATGGATTCCGCCAAGCTGTGAATCGCACCCGTAGTTTGCTCCAGCTTGTCGATACGGTGCGTGTTGCTCTTGGAACGCTGGTCAACTTCAGTGACCTTGACAGCCATCTCCTCACTCGTCATACGACTACCCCCTCTCTGTTCCGTCTGGGGCTACAGGGTTACGGTTCCCCTGCGCCGTTCTCCGCCTCGGTTGCGTCCTCCATAGGCTCATCGGGGACAATCAGGACGGTGTACTGCGCTTCGATGGCGGCATCAATCTCTGCCAAGTCGTCCTCGGTCAGCACGCCTTTTTCGTAGTAGCCCCCAGCGTTCAGGCGAATCTGGTAGTCTGCCATCTTGCCGACGGCATCCAGAAAGCCCTTCTTCAAAAACTCACGATAACTAAACATGGTAATCCTCCTCTGTTATACATTCGCACCTGCGCTCAAAATCGCGTTCTGGAGCAAAATAAATTTATTGTCGATGTAGATTTTGGTATCTGCATTGTACGCCATCTCCATGTGTGCGCCTGCATCGTTATATACGGTGGTGTTCGGCTTGTTCGTGTGCAACGCCTTAAAAGCCGCGATTTCCTCAGCGGACAACGGCGTTTCGATGGGGGTGGCAAGGATGTACTTGATGGTTACGGGTGTGCCTGCGGCGTACTGGTCGGCAAAATACTGTTTTAATCCTGCGGGACTCCCTGAGAACTTTTTACTGTATATCCAGATTATCGATCCATGCACAGACACAGAGTTGTCCAACGAGGCATTGTATGCGGCGTCTGGGTGACCAACAAACCCTGTACACATACTCTTCTTACCCCCAAGTGGTTTTTGTCCCTTGACAGGAATATTAAACTGCCCTTTCATGACACTTTCGTTCGACGAAACTACTTCCGTCCCATCTAATACTTGCGTACCAACCCTCTGCACATACACGCCCCTCGCGAAATCCACCTCATCGCAAATCCACTGCTGACCGTTTGCATCGGTGTAATTGCCGCCAGAGGCAACAGGAATACCGCACAAGCCGTTCGGGGTCTGGGTGGTGATGGATTGTGGTGCGGTGTCCTCAATCGAAATGCCAACTATAGTAGTGACGCTCCCCCCATCGCCTGTGCTGGTAAGCCCCTGCGGATACTCGGGGGATGGGGAGGGTTTGCCGCCTGTGTAGGGTTCAAAAGTGCCATCGCCATTCTGGTAGAGCATCGGCTTGACGGTTCCTGTTTTGACGGCACTGCCAGACGCACCATACACACTCAACCGAAGAAAGAATGTGGTATCGGTCAACATCTCCTGCGTGATTTCCACTGTTTTGTTGTTGTTGTCCAGTGCCGTTGTACTGCCATTCCGCACCAGATACACCACCACCTGCGGATTGGTTGCACCGACTGCGAGGTGCAAAGTTCCCTCTTTCAGCAGTGCTACACTCTCCTCATGCGTGTAGTCACAACTGAGCGAAAAGGTTTCTGTGAGCGTACCACTTCCCGAAATGGCCAGAGAGCCGTCACCATTGTTCGTCACGGTACATCCGCCTGCGGTTTTCGTGTCCAGCTTGCTCGCGTCAAACAGTTGGTAGCCCTCGGTCGTCACCTGCGTGGTCTTACCGTACAGCCTCAACCCCTGTAGTTCCATCTCCGCACTGTCCGCTGTCGTGAGAATCTCACCGCTGACCGTTTCGATGATAGCGTTGTCGTAGAGCTTGGAT
>JAZRID010000260.1:0-4682 GCA_045645125.1 Oscillospiraceae bacterium
GATAATGGCGTTGCCCTTGGAGCGCAGAGGCTTCGGGGTGACATCGGGCATTAAGGCAACAGCGGGGGAGCGGTAAGTACCCATAGCAATCAACAGCAGGCCGAGCGTAATGACAAAGGATACAAACTTAAAAGGTGTAGCTTCGGCGGCGTAACTGTTATCCAGGATGGGGAGAATGTTGACGAGAATGACCGCGACAGCAGTACCAGCGAGAATGAACGGTGTACGGCGGCCAAGCTTGGTGTCGATTTTGTCACTCAGACCGCCAAAGAGAGGCAATAAGAACAGAGCAAGGATGTTGTCGGCGGCCATGATGGTACCAGCGAGGGACTCATCCATGCCAAAAGTAGTTTTTAACAGCAGGGGAACGATATTGTCATACATCTGCCAGAACGCAGAGATGGACAGAAAGGCCAAACCGACCAGTAGCGTACGCTTATAATTGAGCTTCATTTTCTTTCTCTCCTTCTTTGATAGCCGTCAAAAGAGCGGCGATATCTTCTAACACCCAAGTGGGGAAAACTTCACTGGTAGCGAGGTCGGCGCGTGTCCCCTCGCCAGAGAGGACAAACACGGTGTCAATACCTGCGTTCACACCGCAGGCGATGTCGGTATACAGGCGGTCGCCCACCATAACGGTCTGTTCAGCAGGAAAACCAGTGGCTTGCATGGCGAGTTGTGCCATCTCTGGCTGTGGTTTGCCAATAACCAACGGACGGCGGCCTGTGGCGCGGTAGAGCATTTCGCAGACACTACCGCAGTCGGGGACAGAGCCGTACCAAGTGGGACAGACCCAGTCGGGATTGGTGGCAATGAAATCGACACCGCGGTTGAGCAAAATACAGGCATCTTCTAACTTTTGGAAGGTTAGCTCCGTGTCGAAGGCGATAAGCAGACAGTCAATGTCGTCCTCCAACTTGTCCGTAATGGGAATGCCAGCGGTGCGGAGTTGGTTGCGGAAACTATCTGTACCGAAGGCATAGCAGAGTTTGTAGGGTTTGCGCTGTTGCAGATGGGCGATGAGGGCGTTGACGCTGGTGAGGAAATCGTCGCTTGTGGCATCAATGCCGAGTTTTTTTAATTTTTCCACATAAGAATCCACGGAACGAGAGGAGTTATTGGTGAGAAACAGATAGCGTCCACCGAGGGAACGCACATGGTCGAGGAACGGTTTGGTAGCAGGGAATAGCTGGTTGTCGAGATAGATAGTGCCGTCCATATCCAGTAAGAACAGCCGTTTTTGGGAAAGCGATGGCATAGTAAAACGCCTCCGTATCATGTAAAATACAATGATTCTACCATAATACGAGGCGTTTGTCTATCATTTTGACAGGCCGTAGGTCTGTGTCACGGGGTCAAGAAAGAGCGGTAGGCGCGGTGGGAGATAGGTGAAGAACAAAAAAAGAAAGGCGATGGAAACGGTGAGTAACATGGCGAGTGGGGCGAGGCGACAAACGCGCCGTGGCTCACGCAGGAATAGATAAGTTTCCAAGAGATAGGCGACTGCCGTTGCGATATAGAAGATGGAGATATCCAACCAAGTGAGATGGATGCCGAGCGCACCCGTGTAGGTATAGTAGAGAGTTGGAATCAAGAGAAGTCCCAGCAGGATGCCTGACAACTTGATACACCAAAAATTGGGGTGTTGTGCGGCGAAGAAAGGACGCTGAAAGAGGGCAACGGCGAGCATGGGAAAGTATAGGAGTTTCATGTGTTCCCAGACAGATTCATTGACAGAGGCGACCACTGCCGTGAGTGGGAAATCTGGGAAAGCATCGTAGGCGAAATGCAGGAGTGTCCCTGCAACGGCGGTAAAGAGAACCGCGATGAGCTGTGCGCGGTAGATAGATTTTTCCATGCGAATTTCCTCCTGTATTAGTATATGCAAATGGGGCAGATTATATTGACTTTTGCCCCGATTTACTTTACTATAATAATAGTCTGGGGTGCTGTTCCCAGATATTCCAATCACGAGCTGTCGTCCCACTCCACAAAATGGAGCGACAGACTGACAAGAAAGGATGAGATTCCGCTTTGGCGTGCGGTGTGGCAGTGTGGAGACCTGTCACAAAGAAGTTTCGGTTTCGCTCCGTTCCTTCGAGGTGAGTGTCGGCGGAGGCCCACTTACTAACGCTAGCAAACATGGCAACTGTTTCCCTGAAAAATGTGATGAAGATTTACCCCCACGGTGCTGACCAGGCAAAGCCCAAGAAGGCAAAGAAGGGTGCCCCTGCTCCTATCGAGGAGGAGAAGGTCAACCTGCAGATTACCGAAAAGGGTGTTGTCGCGGTCCAGCAGTTCAATCTGGACATCAAGGACCAGGAGTTTATCGTTCTGGTTGGTCCCTCTGGCTGTGGTAAGTCCACCACCCTCCGCATGGTCGCTGGTCTGGAGGAGATTAGCGAGGGTCAGCTGATTATCGATGGCAAGGTCGTCAACGATGTCGCACCCAAGGACCGCGATATCGCGATGGTCTTCCAGAGCTATGCACTGTATCCCCACATGACCGTGTATGATAACATGGCCTTCTCCCTGAAGCTGAAGAAGGTACCCAAGGATGAGATTGACCGCAAGGGGCGTGAGGCACCCGCCATTCTGGATATTACCCAGTACCTTGAGCGTAAGCCCAAGGCTCTGTCTGGTGGTCAGCGTCAGCGTGTCGCTATCGGCCGTGCTATCGTCCGTGAGCCTAAGGTGTTCCTGATGGACGAGCCTCTGTCCAACTTGGACGCAAAACTGCGTAACCAGATGCGCGCTGAGATTATCAAGCTGCGCCAGAAGATTAACACCACTTTTATCTATGTTACCCACGACCAGACCGAGGCAATGACGCTGGGCGACCGTATCGTTATCATGCGTGACGGCTTCATCCAGCAGATTGGTACCCCGCAGGAGGTGTTCGACCATCCTGCGAACCTGTTCGTCGCAGGCTTCATCGGTATGCCACAGATGAACTTCTTCGATGCAAAGTTGGAGAAGGACGGTGATACCTACTATGTGTCCGTCTACGGCGCAAAGATTGCGCTGCCCGCTGACAAGCAGGCCGCCCTCAAGCAAAAGAATGTTGCACCCCAGGCTATCACGCTGGGTATCCGTCCCGACCACATTGTTCTCAGCGATGGTGATACGGCTTCTATTCCTGCAACAGTTGATGTTACCGAGCTGATGGGTAGCACCATCCATATGCATGTAAACATCTCCGGTAAGGATGCTATCATCATTCTGCCTACCATCGACCTGAGTGGCGACCAGAAGAACGGGTTTGCCTACGGTACCAAAATCAATATCTCTTTTGGTGGCAATGTGGTTCACCTGTTCGACAAGAAAACCGAGAAGAACCTGCTGTAATTCCATACTTCATATAGATATTGCACTTGTTGGGGACTGCCGTGTACGCGGCGGTCCCTTTTGTGCTCTGTCGAGGACGAAAGAAATTTTCATATTTTGCTTGCAATAGGAAAAGTCGTATGCTACAATACAGGCGTGATAGAGCCACTATGGCATAATTGCGCCTGTTTACGAGGGGAACTATGCTGTTCTTCCCAGTGTGGACAGGTGCAAAGCATTTGAACCCACAATAGGAAAAGGTCAATATACTGACTACTGGCTTATGGAATATAGTAGGGGTGTATGCCCCCGAAGTAAGCCGTTTTCTCCATGGCGGTGGAGGCCGCCACTTCCCCCTTGTTCTTGTACTGTTTTACTTTGGCGCAAGCTAGAGTAAGCTGTGCAATTTATAAATAGATTACCCATGCTAATGGTGCGACGAGAAGCGTCGTGCCAAAAGTAAATCTTAAAAATTGGAGGAGAACTATGAGAAGATTCAATAAGCTTCTGAAGAGCGGTACTTCCCTGATGCTGGTGTTCGCCATGCTGTTGGGTATGTGCAGTACTGCAATCGCTGTCGGTGAGACCGAAAGCACCGAAAACAGCTATGTCGCTCTGGGTGACTTCGTGACAGAAGATGCATTGGCTGACTTTAAAGATGGCACTGTCTTGGGTGGCGGCTTTATGCGTGTTGCAGACCTGTATGACGAACTGGTTGCAAATCAGAGTGCTGTCGCTGCTGCTGATGTCATTGCCCTTGGTGTTGGTAATGCCGACATCAACATCTACGCCGTGAACAACATCCTGGGCGCAATTGGTGCTGATGCTGTTGGTTTTGACAGTGCTATCTGCGATGACGAGTGGAAGAATCTGGATACCGCTCTGGAGAATTGCGATGCGCTAACCCGTAATATCGCTCTGCAGCTGTATGACAAGCTGGAGCCTGTTGTTCGTGAGAAGCTGAGTGACCAGGAAATGATTGAGACCGTTCTCGATGTTCTGGTCTACACTGCTGTCAGTTTCGTGGTCAACTACTCTGCTGTGCTGGAGGAGGTTGCCACGGTCAACCAGGACGCTACCGTTATGATCGTTGGCCTTGTGAATATGCTGGACGGCATGAAGGTCAACTTCAACGGGCAGAAACTCGAGCTGGGCAAGTACTTCGGCTATGTGATGGAGGCTCTGAATGGCTACCTCGCCGCTGTGCCTACCATGATGCAGATGAACGGTGAGTACGAGAATGTTACTTTCCTGTATGTCGATGCTTCTGATGTCGAGGTTGAGTATGTAGCACCCACATGCGTAGACGGCATCAACATGGGCGTGGAGGAGCTGGTTTGGCCTACGCTGAAAGC
>JAZRID010000261.1:0-1538 GCA_045645125.1 Oscillospiraceae bacterium
TCCGGCTGGAAGATATTGATGAAGTTTGCCAGACCATCCGCCAGATAGTCCAGATACTGCTCCACGACCGCCTGCGCTGTAGCATCGCCCATGCGTGCCGCCTCAAATGCGGTGCGACCACCTGCGTTCTCCACGCCACCCGTCAATTCCCACATCAGAGAAGCAGGGTCATTTTCCATCGCCTGTACGGTCTGGCGCACCAGTGCCTTAGCGGAGCCGTAACGCTCCCAACAGCCACGGCGACCACAAGTACACGCCTCCCCGCGGTGGACGATGGTGATATGACCGCCCTCCCCTGCACAGCCGTTGATACCGCTGTGAATCTTGCCATGGAGAATAATACCCGTGCCAATACCTGTGCCGAGCGTCACCAAAATCAAGCTCTCAATATTTTTATCCTCATAGTGGTAGTACTCGCCCAGTGCGGCACAGTCCGCATCGTTGCCCAGATACACAGGGATATCCCAGTACTGATGGAACATCTCTGCCACTGGCATACAGCGGATGGGGATATTCACGGTCTTAATCACGACCCCTGCTTTATTATCGACAGGACCAGGGAACCCCATACCGACACAGGCAACTTCCTCACGGGAGATACCGACCTCCTCCACCAGTGCCAATGCCATCGTTGCGAGTGTTTCCGCCATCTGTTCCATGGACACAAATTCCAACGGCATCTTCTTCGTGGCGACGATTTGATAGTTCTCATCCACCAGGCCTGCCTTGAGATTCGTGCCACCAACATCAATTCCAATATAATACATGAGCCAACTTCTCCCTTACTTGCTCTGCTCCAGTGCGTGACGCTCCAGTGTCTCCACCAGTTCTTTTGCCGCGTTGTAGCCGTACTTCTTCGCACGGTTATTCATCGCCGCAACCTCTACAATCGCTGCCAAGTTTCGACCAGGTTGGACAGGGATAGTCAGAATGGGCAGTTGCATCCCCAGAATCTCGACCTTCTCCTCGTCCAGTCCCAGACGGTCGTAGAATTTATTTTCCTGCCAGCGTTCGAGATAAATAACAAAGTCAATCTGCGACTCCAGCTTAACCGCACTCATACCAAACAGCTGTTGCACATCAATGACACCGATACCGCGCAACTCAATATAGTGGCGGATGAGTTCGGGTGCTTTACCAATCAGTTGCTTAGACACACGGCGAATTTCCACCGCGTCATCTGCCACCAGACGATGGCCACGCTTGACCAGCTCAATGGCAGTTTCACTCTTACCAACACCACTCTCGCCCGTGATGAGAACACCTTCACCGTAGATATCGAGCAAAACACCGTGGCGCGTGATACTAGGTGCGAGGGCCTGAGAGAGGAATCCAATCACATTGGTGGTAAAGTCCACCGTGGTTTCCTTGGTATGCAGAATGGTACGCTGATACTTCCGCGCCATATCCAAGCACTCAGGGAAGATATCCAAATCGCGGGCAATGACCAGCGCGGGAATCCGATAGGCAAAGAGATTTTCAAAACTCTTTTCGCGTTCCTCTGAAGTAAGTCCTGCCAACACCTGTGTTTCCGCCAT
>JAZRID010000262.1:0-1093 GCA_045645125.1 Oscillospiraceae bacterium
CCGCCTGCTGATACTGGGGCTGACACTGCTGCTCTATCGCAACGGCGGGCGGCCGGAACTGTTGCTGGCACTACTGTACTTGGCGATGTAACCTCTTGCAATTTAAAAGGGAAACGGGTATAATGAAAGGCGGTGGAGCCAATGCTCCACCGCCTTTAACTTTTTACAGATTTTTCTCCGCCGTGTGCAACAGGTTCAGCAGAGAAGAGGTGAACTGAGGATACTGCTTATGCAGGTCGTCCGGCAATACCTCCGGCAGGCGCTCCTCGGAGGCCAAACGGCGAGCCAGCTGACCCACCTCGGTCACCGCCGATGCCACCGTATTCAGCGACGCGGTCTGGAACCGATAATCCTCTACCGAGAACATGGCGCGGGGATTCTTCGCGTTGGCGCCGTACATCTGACGGAACACCAGATAGGTGGTCTGAATCAGTGCCTCGGACACCTGCGCGGTCAGTTCTTTATCATTGCACTTCTGCAGCATATCGAACAGGATATGCAGAGAATTGATAACCAGTTTCTTATTCAGCACCGGCAACACACCGGCGGCGGTCATACGGCTGTCACGCACATTGGGGTCGGTGTCGGGAATCTCCTCCACCGCAATCATCGTGCCGGACTTATCCGCCGTGCGACCCAACAGATAATCGCAGGAAACGCCGTAATAATCGGCGGCCGCCACCACGAAATCCAGTCCGCACTCGCGGATGCCCTTTTCGTAGTGAGAGAGCAGCGCCTGGGAAATATGCAGGTCAGCTGCAGCCTGTTTTTGGCTGATGCCGCGCTCTTTACGCAGCAGAATCATCATACGGGGAAAAGCGGCATTCATGCACGGCACCTCCTGTCAAAAATAGCACCCGCTGTGGGGTGCAAGAGTGATTTTACCCGCAAACCGTCCCAATGTCAAGGGGAATTTTACAGATAGTTGAATTTTTTGAAACTTTTTTCAACAAGGAGTAACTTATGAAGACCTACAAAATCCATCTTATCCGCCACGGACTCACCGAGGCCAACGCCGACGGTCGCTATATCGGCCGCACCGATCTGCCCCTGTCCCCCGAGGGATTGACGGCACTGCTGGCCCTCAAGGAGA
>JAZRID010000263.1:0-1538 GCA_045645125.1 Oscillospiraceae bacterium
CGACAACTCTATGAGGAGGGAGAACGATGAAAATACATTGGATGACCAATCTATTCCTATGGGGTTCTGTGTTTCCTATCCTACCTATCGAGTACTTCTTACTGCGTGACGAGAGTAAGCGCAAAAAGAATATTGTCGTGGGTGTCACTTTGCCGTATGAGGCGCAGAGGAACACAGATGTCCAACAGCGGTTGCAGAAGTATCAACGGGAACTGAACCGCGTGTTTCTCTTTTTGTTAGCTATTATCCTGCCCTGTTGTTGGATTCCCTCACTTGGCATGATGATGTTTGCTTGGGGCGTATGGATTTTGTTAGCCATTGTACTCCCCAATATCCCCTACGCGAGATGCAATCGAGATTTGCGTGAAATCAAATACAGAAACGGATGGAGCCACCAACCAAATACTGTGCGATGGGTGGACACCGCCGCGCTGCCTAAGGAAAAGTGGTATTCCCCATGGCTGTTTATGCCTGCGGTGGTCTTGTGTCTGTTACCTATTCTCTGGGATACAGAATGGATGGTGGTATATGTTATCAATGCTGTCAGCACTTTTGGCTGTTGGCTGGGGTATCGTTATCTCTACCGCAACCGCGCTGAGATAGTGGACGCAAATACAGATTTGTCGCAGGTACTCACCCATATCCGCCGAAGAAATTGGGGTAAAGTTTGGCTGTACTGTGCGTACTCGTTGGCGGCTATCAATCTCGCCACTTGGCTCGTCGTACAAGAAACAATCGTTGCTCTGACACTTATCCTCTTTTTCAGTGTCCTATTACTCTGTGCCGCCGTTCGCATTGAATTTGTAACGCGCCGTGTGCAGGAGAAGTTGACCGCAGAAAGCGGAAAAGCGTGGTATGTAGACGAAGATGACCAATGGATTTGGGGCATCTTTTACTACAACCCCTATGACACCCGTACGCTTATCAACACGCGCGTGGGAATTAACCAGACCTTTAATCTGGCGCGCCCTGCTGGAAAAGTGTTGCTAGTTTTCACAGTACTTACGATGCTATCCATTCCGTTTTTAGGCATTTTTATCAACAGTATCGGCAATCAGCCGTTAGCGTTAGACATCCATGCAACCGCCATTGTGGCATCCCACGGCAACAGTCGGTATGAAGTGGCTTTGGAGGATATCGACACCATGACCCTGCTTGATACTTTGCCCAAAGGTTTGCACCGTGTCAGCGGAACTGGGATGGACAATCTCCAAAAGGGGCGGTTTCGTTCCCCAGAGATGGGTCATATAACCCTCTGCCTCGACCCACAGTGTCCACCGTTCCTACTGCTTCAGACCAAAGACGGACGACATTTTCTATTTGGTACGCGCGATGCTACGCTATCAGCAGACACCGTTGCGGAACTGTTGCCAAAATAAGTTTCACCCAAACGCAAAAAACTGGGAACGCCGTACAGCGTTCCCAGTAATTTTTTTGTTACGCGTAATCGAACAAAGGATTTCCTTCCGATTAGAAGCAGCCCTGCTCCATCATAGCGGTAGCAACCTTCTTGAAGCCAGCGATGTTAGCACCAGCGA
>JAZRID010000264.1:0-11282 GCA_045645125.1 Oscillospiraceae bacterium
GGCAAGTGCCCTGTCTGTGGCAAGGAGTGCACCACCGATATCATCTGGGGTGTCGCATACTAAGAGGGTTTTCCTATGTCTATCTTCGACTTTTTCAAGAAGCAAACCGACAGCGATGATGCAGAGGGAGAAAGCATTGACCTGTCCTCCCTGCAAAAGAACAGCATCGTCATGGAAGTCGATGACAGTGCAGAAGATATTCTGCCCTATGCCAGCAAAATCGGTGGAAAGCCGTTGCTCCCTTCAAATTTTGCATGGCCTGTCTATACCGACAAGGAGAACGGCATGACGCGTCCCCTGTCCTTCCTCTGCCAAATCAATCTGGCGGATGTGAAGCCGTACGATGCCGACAACCTGTTTCCCGACACAGGCATCCTGTCGTTCTTTTACGAATGTGTATCACTCCGTTGGGGCTTCGACCCGTCAGACGCAGGCGGTGCGCGCGTCTTCTACTTTGCAGATACCGCCGACTTCGTCCCCACCGAATGTCCCATTGACTTGGAGGAGGGATATCGTGTGCCAGAGATGGCAGTCTGCTTCACTGCCCGCCCCTCGTATCCCCGATATGAGGAGTTAGATATGCACACCTCTGCCGATTGGGACTGGGACGCATATGACGAGGCATTGGAGGAGATGGGCGTAGACTTGGAAGCTGAGGAGCATCAACTGTTGGGCTATGCCCATGTCATCCAAAACGAGATGCTCAGTGAGTGTGAGCGCGTCCGCCGTGGTCTGTACTGCGGTGATGCACAGAGCTACCAGAACACCCCCGATGAAGTCAAAGCAGATATCAAAGCGTGTGCAACGGACTGGACTCTGCTATTACAGCTGACCACGCTCCAGAAAGATGACTGGGAATGGATGTGGGGCGACTGCGGTATGCTGTACTTCTATATCCGAAAGCAGGACTTGGCCGACAAGAATTTTGACCAAACATGGTTTGTCTTACAGTGTTCCTGATAACGAAACAAAGGGAGTGTCGCCGTCTATGGCAACACTCCCTCTTTGCATTACATCTCCAATTGTCGTGGTTTCAGTTCATCCTTGGCAGACGGCTTTTGTGCCTTGTCATAGCCAAAATCTTTAGCCGCCGAAGCGGTATCCCGATTGAGCATCGTTTCCATGACCTTAATATCGCTGACCACATCCATCGCATCTGCGCTGTACAACTGGTCAAGCTGATGGGCAAATCCCTCCACGATGGCATCCATCATCTGCGCAATGCGCTCTTTTGCGTGCGTGAGGTTCTCCCCCTCGATGCCCATTTCATCAAATTCGGCATAGGTATCGAGCAACTTCTGCGTGGTTGGGAGGTAGTAGTCAAAGAAAGTGTGGATACGGGCGCGCTTTTCGGGGTGCGCCTCGACTTCCTTGAAAATGAGCGCACTAATCTGCTCCAACCGTTCAATTTTACTGCTCAACTCCGCATCCGGGATACGGTCATTTGCCAGACGCAAATTACGCAGGATACCAGAATATCCCTCCTCTGCCTCCTTCGGCACTTCCGTCACCACAGGGGTTTCCTCCACTGTCGCGCCGAAGCGAACGAAATACCCCTTCTCGTGGTCAATATAAGCATCTTCCCCCAGATAGCCTTTTTCAATCAGCTTTTCCAGTTCTTTCTTCGCCTGTGCGGTAGTGCGGTTCACACGCTTGGCAATTTCCTCAATGGACATGGTATCCGCTGTGCCGATTGCGAGGATATACCGCTTGGTACGGCGCGACATCTTCGCCAGATACTCACTCCGCCCCAGCATAATACCACCACTCGCCAAAAAGCCAAGACCAGCAAACAAATCCTCTAGCAAAGTCCCATAGCCTTGCAGGGTGGACGCGGTAAAATCAAGTGTTACAATCGCACCGATTACCAACGCGCAAATACCAAGAATCCGCAGTAACTTACCGGGTGTTTTTTCTTTCTTTTTCTTCTCCGACTTTGCGGTTGCTTTCTCCTGCGTCTTGGTTGCTGTAGTTTCGTACGCTTTTTCCACCGATTTTTTCTTGGTGTCAGCACGGCGGAATTCGCGCTCCATCTGCTCCGTAGCCTCTCGTATCCGTTCCTCCGCCTGACGGAGTGCCCGTTCGACACGCTCCTGTGTCTGCTGTTCCATGTTCTTCATCCGCTTGCCTCGACCTCTCTTTTTATTGTGTGAAAAATAGGCAATGGCAAGTATCGCCAACGGCCAAAGCCCCATCGAAAAGAGGATAATAATGACTGGCCACTTCAACCACTCCCACTCGTCCGAGGGAGGTTTTTGTGGTCGCCGTTCTGGGGGTGGTGTTCCGTTGGAAAATTTGTCCTTGTCAAAGTATTCGCTCATTACGCCTCGCCCTTCTTTTTCAGCTTAGTTTTTGTGCCATCCTCCTCGACGAAGTAAGTATTGTCCAAATGGCCTTTCAAGCTGTTCACCATCGAGTCGATATATTCTCTACGCAACACAGCGCGTTCCTTCTCTTCCTCAGGGGTCAGCCCCACGCTCTTATGCTTTCTTGCCAATTCGTTGATGCGGTCAATCTTATACTGTTCCATGTTTTTGTAACTCCTTTCAATGATAGCGGTCCATGACCAAAATAATTCTTCCCTTTTTCGACACACGATTGCACTCGCGCACCACCGCTTTTCCGAACCCTCGTGCAGTAATGACGCTGTCCTGCCCTACGGCTTTATCCCCTTTGGTACAGGGGGTGTGGTCGAGTGACACTTTACCAGCGTTGATAAGTTCCATCGCTTTCCCACGGCTCATCGAAAACGCCGACGCAACCACGGCATCCAACCGCAGGGACGACACCGTATCGCTCACCTGCGTTATGGTCACCTGTGGCTCGCACACTTCTTCCCGTGCCAGTTCTGTCACCGTCAGACGCACGCGCCCTGCGCCACTCCACTCGCGCAGCAGAAATTCCACCAACTGTGGGGCAACAATGACATCCGCGCTGTGCGGTGCTATCAGAATATCCCCCACTTTTTCGCGTGTGATGCCCAAACCCATCAAACTACCTAAGATATCCCGATGGGTCAGTGTACTGTCCGCACCGTGAAAAGTCGCGCGGACAAACGCGATAGCATCGTCGCTCCCCTCCGCCCAATCGGGCAGGAAAACCAACAATTTTCGCTCTGCATTCTCCCATCCGCCATCAAAGCAATATCCGCTTCGGATACCTGTGCTGTTCAGGAGTGTCTGCGCCAAGACCTGTTCTCTCTGCGACAGAAACACCGTAGCCGTGGGGATACCGCGTCGCTCCATCTGCTCATACTTGTCCCATATCCGCGCCAACAGGAGCTTATCTTCACTCTCCTGTACAATTTTTCCAATGATTGTATTCTTATCCATACCGCTTCCGTATCTGCTTTTTCTGTAGTAGGCACTGCGAAGTGCTTATAACTCCGCTATTGTAGCACATCTTTCCGCATCTGTCAAAGACAGTGTGGTTACAAAAATATCGCTTCTATCGCAGTATTGCCACAAAAAAGCCAAAAAAATGCAACCGTTTCTGTTGCGAATGGAAACAGATTATGGTATACTACCATTCGGAGTGTACCATTTCATTTCTCAAAAACGGTCTATAATCAACGAGAGGTATGCATTATGGAAGTCAAAGGTCAGTATTTACCGATTGACAAGCTACGGCTTGCCATGGGCGTTCTTGACCCCTGCATGGATGATTATCTGTTCATCATGGATCTCAACACTCATTTTTATGAAATTTCCGCCAGTGCCGTGGAGCGTTTCAACATCCCTTCCAGTGAGTTCTATCTGGTCGGAGATGCGCTCACCAATTTGGTTCACCCCAAGGATTTGGATATGCTCGCTTGTGATTTGGCTGATGTTGCTGCCGGCAAAAAGACCCGCCACGACCTCCAATACCGTTGGATGAACCGCGGTGGTGACCCCGTTTGGATTAACTGCCGTGGTCGTGTTCTGGCTAGTCAGGACGGCACTGCCGAATTTCTCATCGGCTGTATCAATGAGATTGGTCGCCGTCAGAAAGCAGACAATATCAGCGGTCTGATTTTTGTCAGCAGTATGCAGGAAACCTTGGAAGCACACTACCACCCAGAACACGGTGGCTTTATTTTGCGTCTGGATATCGACAATTTCCGCGATATCAACGAAAAACTCGGTATGGAGTACGGCAATTTGGTGTTGCGTGAAACCGCAGAATGTATCCAAAGCGTTCTCACCGAACATCAGTTTCTCTACCATATCACCGCCGACGAGTTTGCCATTCTCGACTTGGACAGCATGACAAAAGAGGAAGCGCGTGGGCTATACCACCGTATCCGTAAGGCCATTGACCAGTATGTGTCCGAGAACGGCTATCTCGCCTTCTTCACCATCTCGGCTGGTATTGTTTCCATCTCCGAGATGCCTGTGCCAGACTATGCCACACTGATGATGTTGGCGGAATTTGCCTTAAACGAAGCCAAGAAACAGGGCAAAAATACCGACTATTGTTACACTAGCGAGGCTTTCGACAAATTTTTGCGCCGTAAGACCTTGTTGCAGTATCTGCGCCAAGCGGTTGTACAGGATTTTCAGGGATTTGTCGCCTATTTTCAGCCAGTGGAGGACATCCGCCGTGGAGAACCGTATGGTGCAGAGGCACTTCTGCGGTTTCAGTGTCCAGAATTCGGTATGGTTTCCCCCTCAGAGTTTATCCCCCTGTTGGAGGAAAGCAGTCTGATTATCCCCGTCGGACGCTGGATTTTGGCGCGTGCGATGGAATTTTGCAAAAAAATGCAGGAAACCATCCCCCACTTCAAAATCAGTGTCAATGTTTCCTATATCCAAGTGATGAAAAGTGATTTAATTCGGGATATCTCTGCCTTGCTGGACGAATATCAACTATCCGCCGACAGTGTGCAAATCGAGCTGACCGAGAGTGGTTTTTTCGAGAGTGACCAAAATTATATCCGCTTCTGTGCCTCCCTCCGCACCTTACACATTCCACTAGCATTGGACGATTTCGGCACAGGCTACTCCAATTTTCACTATCTCTACCACATCAATCCGCAGGTCATTAAAATCGACCGTTCCTTCACACTCAAAGCCCTCAACAACGACTATGAATTCACCCTTCTGCGCCACATGACCCAGTTGACCCACAGCATCAACTCTAAAATGTGCATCGAGGGCATTGAAACCGCCGAGGAACTGGAAAAAATTTGTGAACTCGACCCCGATTACATTCAGGGATACTACTTCAGCAAACCACTGCCTGCCGAGGTATTTTTTGAGAAATACGGAACGCATTGATTCCTTTCAAAAAAAGGGGCGTGTTGCCGACACAGGGCAACACGCCTTTTGCGTTGGTCAATCCAGCGGAATTTGCTGTAATTCACGCAGACAGTGCAAGCAGATATTCTTGCCACGGAACACGCCAATCTCCTTAACGCCATCACAGAACACGCAGGCAGGGCTGTACTTGCGGAGCACAATCGCCTCGCCATCCACTGCGATTTCTAAATCATCTTTGTCACCGATGTCAAGCGTCTTTCGCAACTCCACAGGCAACACGATACGCCCCAGCTTATCCACTTTTCGCACGATCCCGATAGACTTCATAAAAATGCCTCCTCTATATTTCTCTTACAAGTTCTTCCTCTACACTATACCACACTAAATAGCGAAAAGGCAACATAATTTCTATAAATTTCCAATAAAATTTTTTGAATGATTCCGTAAACATGCGCTATACATAGTAGGGACGACCCTGCATGGTCTATTCATGCGTGGCAAGGAGGGCACTATAATGACAATGGCAATCATTTGGACAGGAATGGTCTTTCTCTCCGTAGTCTTTGGGATAGTGTGTGGCACCATTGACGCGGTCGGTTCTGCCGCCATGGAGGGCGCGGCGGCGGCGGTAGAACTCTGCCTCTCGATGGCGGGTATCATGTGTCTTTGGAATGGTATCATGTCCCTGATGAATGCGTGTGGTCTGACGGAATTTCTCAACCGTCTGTTTCGCCCCCTGTTAAGCCGTCTGATGCCACGCGCCAGTCGGGACAGCGAAACGCTCGCCGCCCTGTCTGGCAATCTCTCCTGCAACCTGTTGGGACTGGGCAATGCCGCCACACCGCTCGGTATCCGCGCCGCACAGCGCATGGCGAACGGCTGTCATGGAATTGCCAGTGATGAGTTGTGTCTGCTCGTCGTTCTGAATACCGCCTCCATTCAGCTTCTGCCCACGACCGTCGCTGGGGTACGCGCCGCATTAGGCAGTGTTGCCCCCTTTGATATTCTCCCTGCGGTGTGGCTCTCCTCGCTTCTCTCGGTGACAGCAGGCATCATTGCGGCGAAACTGTTCTCTCGCCTGTGGCATTGAAAGGGGATACTATGGACTTTTCCGCCTATCTCATCCCACTGCTTCTCTGTTGCACCGCAGGCTTTGCCCTGTGCAAGCGTGTCGATGTATACCGCACCTTGACCGATGGGGCACAGGAGGGGCTTGCCATTCTCCTACGGATTCTCCCATCACTCGTCGCACTATTGACGGCGGTATATATGCTCCGCGCCTCTGGTGCGATGGAAGTATTGGGCAATTTTCTTGCCCCTTTGCTACAGCGTCTGGGGATTCCTGAAGAAGTTGCGCCCCTGCTTCTCCTGCGCCCTGTCAGTGGCAGTGCCGCACTCGCCGTAGGCAGTGAGCTGATGGCACAGCATGGCGCAGATTCCCAAATCGGGCGCATCGCTGCGGTGCTACTCGGCAGTAGCGAAACCACTTTTTACACCATCGCAGTCTACTTCGGCAGTGCCGATATTCGGCGCACACGCTATGCCGTACCCGCTGCACTGCTCGCCGATATGGTATGCTTCATTTCCTCTGCCTTTGCAGTGCGCCTGTTTTTTGGCGCATAAGACACAGTTTCCGCATATTTGACGGATTTTCCTCCGAAAACTATACATTCCCCCTTGCATTTTTCCACGCGGTATGATAGTATGTAAACCTATGTAATGGGTTCTTGTGCGTTTTTCGCACTGCCATGACAACTCTGGAGGCGATTAACTGTTAAATATAAATTATGAATAACTGTTGGCTTCATCATAACGATATACAAGGAAAACACGCCAATAAAGCGAAAAAACGGAAATACCTACACGAATATCAACAAAACAAGAAAAATCAAGAGGCTTCGGAAACGCCAGCGCAGACAACAGCGCAGAGTTTCCAGAAAATATCTCACAAACAAGAAAGGAGAAAGTTACTGTAAAACTTATAACATCAGAAAAGCGGAATATCAGCTGTTAAAGCTGAACTGACAACTGACGAACATCCGTTATAACTATCTGCATCAGGTCACAAGTGAGATTACAAACAGAAAACCAATGTTTGTGGTGCTTAAGGATTTGAAGCTGTCGGAACGATTATGTTTGTCCGATTTGCGGAAACTCCATTGACCGAGATGTTCAGGCGAGTGTGAATCTGAAACGATACGGAGAATCTATTGCATAGTGAAAACAAGTGCAGTAGATATGTACCGATGCGTTAGTCGGGAATTTACGCCTTTGGAGTGTCACACAAATGCAAGTAGCTTCAGCGAAAGCGGACACGGCGAAGAAGGAATGAAACGGAAAAGTTAGCTTTTTGATGAGGTTTATAACTTTTTATAAGTTTTCAGTAACGGTTACAAATCATGCAAGTTGCAATCATTCTCGTGACGATTCTTCAGCTTCTGTGCGGTGTGGCCGTGGTTCTGGCTGTTCTGTTCCAGTCTGGTAAGAATTCTGGTCTGTCTGAGAGCATCGGCGGTGGCATGGGTGCAGACACTTTCCTCTCCCGTGGCAACGCGCAGAGCTTTGATGCAAAGCTGGCGAAGGCTACCAAGTGGATTGGTGCCGCTTTCATCGTTCTGACCCTGATTCTGAACATCCTGCACTAAGCAAAATTCCCCTATCATACGGATAAGCCCCCATCCGAAACGGATGGGGGTTTTGTCATGTTCCGCGAGAGCCTGTACAGGAATCTTCTACAGGTTCTCTGGTTTCTTCTGGCGAGGCATAGAGTACGCCCGTTTCTGGCACAATACCGTAGATATCAAACAGTTCTTGCACGGTCACAAACACAAAGCCCAGCGGTTGCAGGCGGTCAATAATTTCCAGTGCCGCCTCCACGCTACTGGGATAAAAGTCGTGTAAGAGAATGATATCGCCAGCTTCCACTTGCGAAGTCACCAGTTCCACCACTTTCTGCACATCCAACCACTTCCAGTCCTCAGGGTCAAGCGTCCAGTAAATCATCGGGGTATTGACCTGTTTTGCCCGCGTACTATCAATCAATCCGTACGGGGGACGAAGCCAATACTCCCCCTCTCCGAGAATATTTTTCAAAATGATATCATTTTTTTGGATTTCCTCGACGACACGACCTGCCTCCACATCGACCAACCGCTCGTGGGAATAGGTATGATTTCCGACTTGATGACCCTCGGCCACCATGCGCTCCAACAACCCCTCATTTCCTGCACACATCACCTGCGTTCCAATGACGAAGAAAGTGGCCTGTGCGCCCCGCTCCTGTAAGCCATCGAGCAAGGTACTGGTCGTTTCACAGCGTGGACCATCATCAAAGGTCAATGCGACATACTTTGTCCCCTCTGCGATGGCATTGCGCGTCTTCTCGTCCAACTGCCCCCAGATTTCACTCGGAATTTCCCCCTGTGTTTCAAGGTAGGCCGACAATTCATGCGCGTCGCACCCTGTCAACAGCAAACAACTCGCCAATACCATGTAACATATTTTTACAAGCATCCCCATTGTCATATCCCCTCCTACCGCTAGTATCTCCCAAAGTGGAAAAAATTCTATGGCAATCCTTGGGGGAAATGAAAGAGAGACTGTCACAAGCGAATGTTGCAACAGTCCCCCATCTTATATCAATTTTGTCCGTAGTAGGCGTTTGCGCCGTGCTTGCGGAGATAGTGTTTGTCGAGCAACTCCTGTTGCATCACACCGATACCAGGGTTCAGGCTCTCCGTCTGGAATGCCATAAATGCCAGTTCCTCCAACACAACACTGTTATGCACGGCATTGTGGGGGTCTGTGCCCCAAGTGAACGGGCCGTGGCTATGCACCAACACAGCAGGAATATCATCGGGTGCTTTATCTTGGAAAGTTTCGATGATAACATTGCCAGTTTCCTTCTCGTATGCGCCAGCAATCTCCTCAGGGGTCATCTTGCGCGTGCAGGGGATTTCCCCATAGAAGTAATCGCCGTGGGTCGTACCGTAGGGCTTGATACCGCGCCCTGCCTGTGCCCAAGAAGTTGCCCAACGCGAGTGGGTATGTACCACACCACCGATATTAGGAAATGCGTTGTACAGTGCCACATGGGTAGCGGTGTCACTGGAGGGTTTCCACTTTCCCTCCACCTTTTCGCCCGTAGCGAGGGACACGACCACCATATCATCGAGGGTCATATTGTCGTACTCCACACCACTGGGTTTAATGACCATCAAGCCCTGCTCTCTGTCGACACCAGACACATTGCCCCAAGTAAAGGTGACGAGGTTGTATTTGGGAAGCTCCAGATTGGCCTCACATACGATTTTTTTCAGTTCTTCTAACATATTTTTTTGCTCCTTTTATAGAAAGGGTTTGCCGCCAAAACAGCAAACCCTTTGTTCGTCATTACTTCAGCTTCCAAGCCAAATCGTTGAAGAACAGTTCCTTTTCCAGTGCCTCAACGGTGGTATCCTTGGTGATATGGACAAACTCGATATCCAACATACGCGCCCAGTCCTTCATCTGCTCGGCGGTGACATCGTAGCTGAGGACGGTATGGTGTGCGCCACCAGCGGTAATCCAGCACTCCACGCCATCGGTCAGATTGGGCTCTGCCTGCCACATGACACGCGCAACGGGCAGGTTGGGCATGGGCATGATGGGCTTGACGCAGTGGATATCCTGACAAATCAGGCGCAGACGGCCACCCATGTCAATCAGGCTGACGACGATAGCATCGCCCTCCTTACCCTCGAACACCAGACGGGCAGGGTCTTTTTCATTCATACCGATACCGAGGTGGTGGGTTTCAATGCGGATTTCGCCGTTGGGCTCTGCCAGACTGGGGCAGACCTCCAGCATATGTGCGCCCAGGGAGTACTCCTCGCCCTCGGCCAGATGGTAGGTATAGTCCTCCATAAAAGCGGATGCGCCGTTGCCGTTCTCGCCCATTGCCTTCATAATCGCGGTCATGGCACTGACCTTCCAGTCGCCTTCACCGCCGTAGCCGTAACCCTGTGCCATCAGGTGCTGAGAAGCCAGACCAGGCAACTGCTCCATGCCGTACAGGTCCTGGAAAGTGTTGGTGAACGCCTTGCAACCCTCGGCATCCATCATCTTCTTCATAGCGATTTCCTCGCGCGCCTGATAGCGGATGGCATCGACATTCTCGGTAGCAAACTTGTACTTGGACTGATAGGTAGCCATCAGGGCATCGACCTCGGCCTCGGTGACGGCATTCATGGTCTTAACCAAGTCGCCAGTTGCCCAAGTATTGACCTGCCAACCGAGCTTGGTCTGGACTTCAACCTTATCGCCCTCGGTAACAGCGACTTCGCGCATATTATCTCCGAAGCGCATGACCTTCATGGTTTTGGAAACAGCGACACCGACAGCGGCCTTCATCCAGTCGCCCAGACGCTTATGGACCTTCTCGCTCTGCCAGTAACCAGCAATGACCTTACGGGGCATCCGCAGGCGAGCGGCAATAAAGCCGTGCTCACGGTCGCCGTGGGCGGCCTGATTGAGGTTCATAAAGTCCATATCAATCTCATCATTGGGGATTTCGCGGTTGTACTGGGTTGCCAGATGGCAGTACGGCTTCTGGAGATTCACCAGACCGTTAATCCACATCTTAGAGGGGGAGAAAGTATGGCACCAAGTAATGATACCAGCGCAGGTATCGTCATAGTTGGCCTCTTTGATGATATCAGCAATCTGACCGTTGCTCATAGCGGTCACTTTGTAAATCAGGGGATAGGGCAGATGCTTGCTCATTTCACGCGCCATTTCCTCGGCGCGCTCTGCGACGGTCTTGAGAACTTCCTCGCCGTACAGCGACTGAGAACCTACCACAAACCAAAAATTATACTGTCCCATGTCAATCGTTCCTCCTTACAGAACTTCGGTAGCCTTGCGCTCCACATCGAGAAGCGCGGTATACTGCGTGAGATATGCGTTAAAACCGTCCACATCGGCCTTGTCGGGTGCGAGGGTAGAACCCTTGACATCGGCAAAGACATAGCGGTTCAGATAGTCCTCCAAGCTCTCCCCCTC
>JAZRID010000265.1:0-5137 GCA_045645125.1 Oscillospiraceae bacterium
TTATTATAATAAGGTGTAACTACCAGAAGTGCGTCTACACCGATATGCGCCGCATCTCGTGACAGGGCAATGGCAGTTTCGGTATTGTTCGCGCCAGTTCCTGCGATAATCGGCACTCTGCCTTTGACATGGCGCACGGCGATTTCGATGGTTCGCATCCGCTCGGCATAGCTCATGGTCGAGGCTTCGCCTGTTGTTCCGCACACCACGAGCGCATCAATCCCAGCATCCAGTTGGTAGTCAATCAATTTCCGCAGTGCATCACAGTCCACGGTGTCCTGTGTAAATGGTGTAATCAGTGCGGTCGCACAACCTTTGAATACGGCTTCTTTCATCGGAATCCTCCTATATTAACGATTAAGAAATGATATACCCTTCTGCACACAGCAGTTCTGCCAACAGAATGGCACCACCTGCCGCACCGCGCAGTGTGTTGTGGCTCAGACAGACAAATTTATAGTCGTACTGCGTATCGGAGCGCAGTCGACCAATAGAAATTCCCATGCCATGTTCCAACATCCGTTCTGTTTTGGTCTGGGGACGGTCGTTTTCTGCAAAATAGGTCAAGAACTTTTGTGGGGCGGAGGGGAGTGCTAGCTTCTGTATCGGACTGATAAACTGCGCCCACTCGCGGAGAATGGTTTCTCTATCGGGTGCGCAGTTCTCACGAAATTTCATAAAACAAGCCGCCAGATGTCCGTCACTACAGGGAACGCGGATACACTGTGCCGTAATGTTGGGCGTACTGGCTGGAATAATTTTGCCATCTCCCAGAGTTCCCCACAGTTTCATCGGTTCACGCTCACTTTTTTCCTCTTCGCCCCCGATATAGGGGATACAGTTATCCACCATGTCTGGCCAAGTTGCAAAAGTTTTCCCCGCACCAGAAATGGCTTGATAGGTGCAGACGAGGACGCGCTCCAGTCCATACTTGCGGAGTGGATGGAGTGCTGGGACATAGGATTGGAGCGAGCAGTTGGATTTTACGGCAATAAAACCGCGTTTCGTCCCCAATCGCTTGCGTTGGGCTTCGATGACAGCGAGGTGTTCGCTGTTGATTTCTGGAACAACCATCGGGATATCCTCTGTCCATCGGTGGGCACTGTTGTTGGAGATGACGGGGCACTCCAAGGTTGCATACGCTTCTTCCAAAGTTCGGATTTCCTCTTTGCTCATATCCAGCGCACAGAACAGGAAATCGACCGAACTGGCAATCAGTTGTTTATCGGCACAGACATCCCGAACCACCAAATCTTTTACTGCATCTGGGAGAGGGGTGTCCATTGCCCAACGGTTTGCTACAGCGGATTCATATGTTTTCCCGGCACTGCGTCCACTGGCCGCAACCATGCAGAGGGAGAACCACGGATGGTGGGCGAGCAGTGTGACAAATCGCTGTCCGACCATACCGGTTGCTCCCAAGATGCCAACGCGATACTGTTTCAAAGAATTGTCCTCCTACATTATATATAATATAGTATCAAAACATATCTTGAAAAATTCTGTCGTTCCGTGTATACTACAATGGATTGTATGAACAATGGGGTATGAAATAGTTACAGGGAGGTTCCATGAAAAAGAAACTGCTCTCTTTGTTACTCGGTGCATTTTTAACGGTTGGGCTCACCACCTTTGCAAATGCGGCTGAAGATACGCTGAAAGTGGGATTATATTATGGCAGTAATGCGCTGGCATCTGCCAATTTACAAAATAAAGTTGGCAGTGGCTACCAAACTAGTTGGTTCGATGAAACCACCAGAGAGTTTGTACCCGTCGGTGTACTGACGGAGGAAAAAGTTACGGTCACAGTCAACTGTGGCTACCATGTGCAGATTCGGGAGGAGTTCGCCTCGTTTGAGGAGGCAAAGTTTGTTGCCGACCAGTTCCGCAGTGGTTTTGTATGCTATAGTAACAATACCTATCGGGTGCGCGTCAATACCTTCCCGACCAGTCAAGAGGCGGAAACTGCCGCCGCTACTTATATGACATATGTGTGGTATGATACTGCTGGCAATGCACACGCCTTTGTAGGCGATGTTACTTCTCCCAGTGCAACAGGGGTAACGGTTATCATCACCAATACCGATACTATCTTGTTTGAATTTGATTGTTCTGGGGCAAAATCTCTGGGGATTTTACCTAGCGGTGCAGAGGAAACCTTGACTTGGTTCAAGGGCTATCAGTGGTACGGTGGATTTGAATATCGTCGCAGTACTGGTGGAAATATCAATGTTATCAATGTGGTACCGCTGGATGACTATGTAAAAGGTGTTCTGCCGTATGAGATGAGCCCTGCTTGGCCGTTGGAGGCACTCAAGGCACAAGCAGTCTGTGCGCGTACTTATGCACTGATGCAGACGAAGCACTATAAGAGTTATAAGTTCGATGTGTGTAATACCATCGACTGTCAGGTGTACTACGGCGCAAATAATGCCAACGCAGTGACCGACCAGGCATCGGAGGAAACCAGTGGTGTTGTGGTCACTTATGACGGAGAACTGGCAAACGCATTCTATTATTCCAGTAATGGCGGTGCGTCGGAGAATGCGGAAAATGTTTGGACAACGGCACTGCCTCATTTGGTAGGGAAGCACGACCCCTTTGAAGCAACCATCTCTATTCCAAACTATAACTACAGCGAAACTTTCACCTTTGAACAGCTGACACAGTTGTTGCAGAGTAAGAATTACAAAATCGGTAAGGTTAATGGCGCGTATGTATCCCGTACCACATCAACTGGCAATGTTGCAGAAATCACCTTTACCGATACCGACGGCCGTACGCTCCGTATTACAGGGGAAAAGTGTCGGACGATATTTAGTACCAGTATGTTCGGAAAAAACCAGTCGGTCAAAAGTATGCGCTTTACGATTGACGGCGGTAAAAAGTCGAATTCGTATTTTGTCAACAACACATCTACCAGTGTCGATACGGTTTCTGGGCTGTATACCATCTCTGGTAACGGTACGGTGGACCGCTACAGCGGTAGCGAAACATATGTGATTACATCCTCTGGTACACAGAAGTTAGAGGAACAAGAAGAGGGAACGGTGAGCAGTGGGATTACCATCACAGGTGCAGGTTCTGGTCACAATGTCGGTATGAGCCAGTATGGAGCTAAGGCGATGGCGGAACTAGGATATAGCTACGAGGATATTTTGAATTTCTACTACACAGGAATTTGTCTGGAAAGGGTTGAAACTTTTTTTGAAAACGCATGATTTTTACTTTCATCTGCCTGAGGAGTTGATTGCACAGACCCCGTTGCAACAGCGCGATTCCTCTCGTCTGTTGGTGTTGGATAAGACCACAGGGGCGGTACGGCACCAGCATTTCTCCGATATCTTGCAGGAACTGCGCGCAGGGGATTGCTTGATTATGAACGACTCGCGTGTGTTGCCTGCACGACTGTTGGGAAGTCGTGTCCATGCGGATGGTACACTCGGCGGAGCCTGCGAGGTCCTCTTGCTCGTGGACCGCGGTGATAATGTTTGGGAGTGCTTGGTACGCCCCGGCAAGAAGCTCCGCACAGGGGCGCGCGTTTCCTTTGGTAACGGTGCCCTGACTGGTGAGATTGTCGGGGAAGTAGAGGGCGGGAATCGTCTGGTCAAATTCTCCTACGAGGGAATTTTCTTGGAGGTTTTGGAACAACTGGGACAAATGCCCCTTCCTCCGTACATCAAGGAAACATTGGAGGACAAGGAGCGGTATCAGACGGTGTATTCTCGCAACAATGGTTCCGCTGCTGCGCCCACCGCAGGACTGCATTTCACCCGTGAACTGATGGACAAAATCACAGCAAAGGGTGTTTCGATTGGCTATGTGACACTTCATGTTGGTCTGGGTACTTTCCGCCCTGTGAAAGAAGAAGATATCACGGCACATGATATGCACAGTGAATACTGTGTTATTCCGCAGGAAACCGCGGATTTAATCAATCACACCAAGGCTTCGGGTGGGCGTGTCATTTGTGTCGGTACAACATCGTGCCGTACGCTGGAGAGTTGGGCAAACGAGGACGGTCACATGGAGGCGAAGGCAGGATGGACGAACATCTTTATTTATCCTGGCTATCGTTTCAAAGTGCTGGATGCGCTCATCACAAATTTCCATCTCCCAGAGAGTACGCTGATTATGTTGGTCAGCGCACTGGCAGGGCGTGAGAATGTACTGCACGCGTATCAGACCGCAGTAGAGGAGAAGTACCGTTTCTTCTCGTTTGGCGATGCGATGTTCATTCAGTAACGGATAATACTACGATGCTGTTTCATGTATTAAAAGAGTATGTAGGCGAGAATGTGGCACCATTTGTCGCAATCGCACTGTTTGTGTTCGTGGTCGGTGTATCGCTGTGGCTGACACCGAGATTGGCAAAGTGGATTGATGCACATAAAAACAATCAGACGAGTTTTTATGACGGCATGATGGAACAGCCACCAGAACACACGGAAAAAGAGTAAATTAGGTGATATTATGTTTGAAGTAATCAAGACACAGGGCCGTGCGCGACGCGGACGGTTTACCTGTGCACACGGCGGAGAAGTACAAACGCCAGTGTTTATGAATGTGGGTACACAGGGTGCGATTAAGGGTGGACTGAGCGCACACGACCTCAAGGATATTAAATGCCAGATTGAGCTGTCTAATACCTACCATCTGCATTTGCGTCCTGGTGATGATGTCGTGAAAGCATTGGGCGGTCTGCATAAAATGATGGACTGGGACGGACCGATTCTGACCGACTCTGGTGGATTTCAAGTTTTTTCCCTCTCTGGGTTGCGCAAAATTACAGAGGAGGGTGTGACCTTTGCCAGCCATATTGATGGACACCGCATCTTTATGGGGCCGGAGGAGTCGATGCAGATTCAATCCAATCTGGGCAGTGATATTGCGATGGCATTTGACGAGTGTGTGGAGAATCCTGCACCCTATGACTATGTGAAGGCCTCCTGCGAGCGTACCCTGCGGTGGTTACAGCGGTGCAAGGTGGAACACGACCGCCTGAATACTCTGCCCGATTGTATCAATCCCAACCAGATGCTGTTCGGAATCAATCAGGGCGGAACCTATGCTGACCTCCGTGTTTGGCATATGCAGGAAACGGCAAAGATTGACTGCGACGGCTATGCCATTGGTG
>JAZRID010000266.1:0-28009 GCA_045645125.1 Oscillospiraceae bacterium
ATAGAACAGTTGCCCACTACAGGTGCAGTCACAGGTCTGGATATGGGTATCAAGTCCTTTGCTGTTTCTTCCGATGGTACAGAATACCCCAACCATAAGTATCTTGCCAAATCTGAAAAGAAGCTGGCTCGTCTGCAACGACAACTCTCCCGAAAAACAAAGGGGAGCAAACGCAGAGAGAAAGCACGCAGTAAGGTAGCAAGACTACAAGAGCATATCAGTAATCAACGCAAAGACCAGTTGCACAAGCTATCTACCGAACTACTTCGCAAGTATAGTATCATCTGTATTGAAAATCTTTCGCCAAAGAATATGGTGAAAAACCACGCTTTAGCAAAGGCTATTTCAGACGCAAGTTGGGGAGAATTTCGCAGACAGTTGGAATATAAAGCAGAGTGGTACGGAAAGAAGCTTGTTGTCATTGACCGCTTCTATCCGTCCAGTCAACTCTGTTCTGCTTGTGGTACACAGTGGTCTGGGACGAAAGACCTCTCGGTGCGAGAGTGGACTTGCCCGAATTGTGGTACTGTCCACGACAGAGATTGCAACGCCGCAAAGAACATTCTCAATGAAGGACTGCGCCTGTTAGCGTAGCTAGAATAATATGGTAGGGTGGGACACACCCGAACCCATACGCTCGGGGACACCGTGTAAGACCTCGCTAGTGCAGGCTGTGGTGGTTGAGCCGAGAATCCCCCGGCTTTAGCCGTGGGGAGTGTCAAGCAAGAAAAAAGCTCCCCTTGCGAACAAGGGGAGCCTATCAACTGTTATTGCAATACCGCAGTGACGAACTCTGCGCCGAAGTAGTCGGGGTTGCCCCACGCACTCACGCGGTTGGACACCACACTGCCGTCATGGTACACGGCGATATACAGCACCGTACTCTCATCCATCAGCCAGCCATTCCGAATCACCTGTCCCGTTGCGAGGTCGATGTTCTCCGCGCGTCCTGCGGCGACTTGGTACTCCACCGCCACACGGAACACATCAATATAGTCCTCTCCCACACAGGTATAACTGCTCGCCCATGTCGGCTCGCTCAGACGGTACTTACCAGTGAAGTTTGCTTTCACCTCACTGCTCCAACTGTTCATCTTCTCCTCTACGACACTCTCCGCGGTGCTTTCGATGCCAATACCATCTTTGTCGAGGAACAGCATCACCTCACCGTCCAGCACTTGCCACTCAGGTTCGGATGCC
This sequence comes from Oscillospiraceae bacterium, assembly GCA_045645125.1. Taxonomy (GTDB): domain Bacteria; phylum Bacillota; class Clostridia; order Oscillospirales; family Oscillospiraceae; genus Pelethomonas. Next base: position 1,201 of record JAZRID010000266.1, read on the forward strand.
ATCGGGTACAGGGATGCAAACGGACGCTCACTGCCGACTGTCATGGTGCGCGCCATCGCGGTCATGGTCTTTTCATAGTCCTCCATGTCCTCGTCGGTCATCTTTCCACGCACCTCATAGCCACGACTGCCACCGAAATAGAACATTCGCTCCATACCTGTCGTGTCATCGGCAAACTGCTTTGCCCCCACAGCGATAAAGGAACCAGTATACGCTGCCTTATCTGTCACCGTAACCGTCAGACAAGTTTCCTCGGTGCTACTACCATCGGGATAAAAATGCACAGCACCGTCTTTCTCCTCGGTTTTCCAGTCCATCGGCACAGGCATCGTCCAACCATCGCCCTGATACAGACGGCAATCCACTTTCTTACCGCCGACGGTAATCGAGAGGTCTGGCTCCTGCTGTGTGGTCTGGTCGTTGGTCTGCTCCTGTTGCTGTTGTTGCTGTGGGTCGTCGTCCACATTGACACGGTTCCACGGTTGCCACAACAGTACCGCACCGCCGATGGCCGCCACGGCACCGACTGCCACCGCACCAGTAATAATTCTCTGGCGCAGATAATGTTTCTCGTAAGGATTCATATACTTTCCTCCTTGTCTATATCTCTCTGTATTTCGCTGATTGTCTACAGTCTACCAGAAACAAGGCGGAAAGTCACTGCAAAATTCCTACAATATTCTAACAAATTCGTTACAGAGCGCGCGCGCTCCGTTCCACGGCGAGGTCGTACAGCTTTTTCAGCAGTTCGCTGTAGGGAATCCCTGTCGCCTCCCAGAGTTTCGGATACATACTAATCTGCGTAAAGCCGGGGATGGTGTTAATCTCATTAAACACGATGCTATCATCGGGCAGTAGGAAGAAATCCACACGCGACAGCGTTTCGCACCCCATCGCACGGTAGATGGCAACCGCCGCCGTGCGGAGTTTCTCGGATGCTACTTCACTAATTGGCGCAGGAATCACCGTGCGCGAGTTGGCATTTTCATACTTCGCTTCAAAGTCATAGAAGTCATTCGCCGCCAGCACTTCCCCCACCACGGATGCTTTCGGGTCAAGGTTTCCCAATACAGCAACTTCCACCTCGCGCCCTACAATCATCTCCTCAATGAGAATCTTGGGGCAAATCGCCTTTGCGGTCAAAAATGCCTGTGCCAGTTCCTCTTTGACATGTACCTTAGACACGCCCACCGATGAACCTGCGCTGGCAGGTTTCACAAACAAGGGATACTTGCCCTTGAAATAGGCATCCACACGGTCGGCGGTGGCACTGCTATCTACCGTTACCTCTGCATCGGTGACAACGATGTAATCCGCCTGTCGCACCCCTGCCGTTGCCGCCACCAATTTGGTCACAGTCTTATCCATACTACACGCCGAGGCACACACGCCAGGACTAATATAAGGCAGTCCACACAGCTCCAACAGTCCCTGCAACGCACCATCTTCGCACCGTTCGCCGTGCATGACAGGATGCACACAATCAACGGGCACGGTTTCCAGTGTGCCGTTCCGCAGTACCTGCAATCCAGGGAACAGACGGTTCGGGGAGAGGAACGCAGGCAGATTATCCCCGCGCACCTCCCACCGTCCATCCGCAATTTCTTCGGGGGTGGCGTTTGTCAGATACCACTTGCCATCCTTCGTGATACCCACGAGATTGACAGCAAACACGGTACGGTCCACATACGGCAACATAGAAGCCACAGAACGACACGATACCATATGTTCCGACGACTGGCCTCCAAATAGGATTAACAAATTTTTCAAAGCAGTTTCCTCCTGATACGCAATCTTAACCGATATCGCACACCAGTATATCACTGCAAAGCGTAATCTGCAATCCCTTCTTGCGCCCCGCTGATATCTGTTACGGCAACAATCCCAGTCGGCGCAAGCTCAACTCGTACTCCGCCATCCACTGCTCTAACTGCGCCGCAAATTCCTCCTGTGAGAACTGGAACTCGGTTGCCCACTGCTCCAGTGTGAGGAGCTGTTCCAGATAGTCCTGTGTGATTTCCAACATGGCATCTGCTTTCTCAAATTCGCCCTGTACACGCAAATCTTCTATCTGGCGCGCGATATCGGATGAGAGCTGTGTCTGTGCCTGTTGCACCGCAAAGCGGTTCTGTGCCGCCGTATTCTGAATGGAACTATACTGTTCCTGTCCGATGCCACCGCGGTCGCCACGCAACTCGGCATACAGCGCGGCATTGTCCATCGCCTGTCGTTCCTGTAGGGAGATACTCTCCGCCTGTTCCCGAAACTGTCCCTGTGTGTTCTGCCAGACATTCTCCAACTCTGTCACCGCCTGCTCCACTGCACGGTCAATCGTCGCCTTTTGCTGTTCCTCTGCCGCCTCTTTCCACGCATCCAACAGAGCTTTCATCCGTTCGGTATCCGTGTTTTGCTCGCTTCCCTGCTCCACAGGCATTTCCACAGGAACCGTCGGGACTTCTGTATTGGTCGGGTTATTTGCCACAACAGGCTTCGCGTCTGGTTGCGTGTCAATAGGCACAGTCTGCTCCGTCAGTTGCTCGTTCTGTTTCGGGGATAGCGCAGTCTGTTTCATCCCTGTATCATTCGCCATCAGAGAAACCGCTTTGCGCTTTGGCTGTTCAGGTAGCGGTATCTCCCCTCGCTTCGGAATACGGACTGCCGACACCCCTCGCTCTGGGAATGGTACGACAGAAAATTCTTTTGGATTCACTACCATATACTTCAACTCCTCTCTAGTGCGCCTGCACGGTCGAGTATCACCAGCAGACGCACCATATCATACGGCAGGTCAAGGCTTTCGCCATCGCCATATAAACATCCCTGCTCTACCAACTTGCGAATCGTCGGTTGCGCCCAAATCGGGCATTGTTCCACGGTAGCATAGCGCATCCGTTCTTTCTGTTTTTCTTCATTCTCCCCCCAACAGGGCATCGTGGGTGGCAGTTTCCCTGCGAGAATCATCTGGCTTGTCCACTCCCCACCGTTATCCCACTGGATATGTGGCATATCCACGAAACTTTTCCAGTCGCCGCCCCAAGAGAAGCCCATCTCCTTGGCGATGGCTCCTGCCTTCTGGAAAAAGGCGGTGTCGTCATATTCTTGTCCCTTGACATTCTTGCAAAAGTCGAACGCAAGGCCTGCGGTATCCGCATGGAAAGTCGGCGTTCTGCCGTTGGTCACGATACTGCCAGGTCTGGTGCGTCCCTGCGCGTACAGGTACTCTTGGTACTCCTTGTCACGCACGGTATTCGTCACCAGTACATTCAGCCCGACTGCCTTGCACCGTTCCAACCATTTACGGCAATTCTGCTCCACATCATCGCGCAACAGCGCGATATCTCTACTATTCAGCATGGGTATTTCCCTCCTGTTTCTTCTGGCTCTGCGTGCCGAAGTAAAACGAAATCACCATGAGAAAAACCGTAAGGAAATCCTGCGCGGTAACATCACGGCGCAGTGCCAGCACTGCAAACACCGCCGTCAGTGCGATGGTGACGATACTCTTGACCGACAGCAGTGCTGTCACACGCTTGCTCAGCTTGTCCTCTGTCATGTTGTTCCCTCGCTCTCTCCTATCCACGAAAAGACCGCTCCCGCAGACATTGCTCATACTGCTCACAGATGACCTCCTGCGCTACCTTGGTCTTTTCATTGATAAAACCGGGGTGATTTTCACAGTAGTTGTTGTAGGCGGTAATATCCATGAGGATAAGGTCGAAGTGTTCCTTGCTATGGCGCGTATCACCATATAATTCATCCGCAAAGCGTTGAATCCGCATCCGTGCGGCCTTAATCTCACTCTCCTCCTGCCGAATTTGGAGGTCGGCCACCAGTTGATTCAACTTGTCCATCTGCCGAATGGTCTCCCCGTTAAACAGTCGTCCCAGTGCCGACAGCGGTTTAATTTTCACCTTGGATATCTCGAAGAAATAGCCGAGGATACCTAACACCACCATACCAATGGTGATAATATCACTCCATCCGAATGCTATCATCTAGTTCCTCCCTTAGCTCTGCGCCGTACCAAAGGCGACCCACTGATAGGTCTGTTCCGCACTGTTGTTCATCGCCGTAGCCGCAATAGGTTTTTCCGACGACAGACTCCACGAGAGAGAACCATCTTTGGCGGTAAAGCAAATCGTTCCATAGTCAGTACTGATATCCTCACCCATCCACAGACACCACCCCTCTTTCACCGCCATTCCTTGATAGTTGTACAGGCCACAGTCGAGGTTATCGCCTTTCGTCCGCATCAGTACCACCTGTGGTTGGAAACCAGGGGTCTGAATGGCACGGGATTTCGTTCCATCACCGCGGTAACTGCCACAGGCCATCATAGTACGGCTCGCCAATGTTTGCATCCAAGCCTGTTGCACCGTCTGGATATTTTGCGTATTTTCCTGTCGCACAGTGGCAATCTCCTGCATAATATCGCGTTGGAACGCGCTGATGGCCTGTGTATTTTCGGTAATCTTCTGTGCGTTCGCCTGTAGTGCTGTATCAATTGCCTGTGCATTTTCGTTGAACGGTGTCAACGACAGGGAATCGCCACTCTCTGGCAATTTCAGTTGATAGTGTTTCGTTGTTTTCATATTCCTCTCCTTATCGCAGTGGCTCTATTGTCGCATATCCACGCTGTCCAAGGGGACCACTGACCACAATGGGTTGTAGTGGTCTGGCGGTAATCGGGAACAGTGCATGGGGGGCTTTAATTAAGATGTATAGCCACGCACTGGACACCAGACTTTCCCATGTGTGAAACTCCCACGGCAAACTCGCCCAAGTTTCCGTCACATACAGGATGCCACCCGTGCTGTTCTGGCAATACTGCAACTTCAGCATCTCATTGAGATAGTAGTCCGCCTTTTCCCGCGCACCAATCGCCCGAAGCAGGCACACATACCCCAGCGTTCCCTCCGACCAGATGATATCAGGCGGATTCGTATAGCCGATGGCATAAGGTTTCACCCCATCCACCGTTGCACCGCTGTAGCGCGTGTTGTAATGTTCCTCCTCCTGCGACACCACGATACTCTTGTCCTGCGTGGCATAGACCGTTTCGACGGTGTTTGCAATCTCCCGACTGTACTGCATCCCCAGAATGGACAACAGCGTTTTACCAGCCCAAGTACAGCAGTCCACCGCCCACGCGCCATCTACACCATCTACGCCCACGCCTTGATAAAACCGTGCATTTTCCGCATCGTATAGTGTGGTAAACAGTGCTTGCTTGACCAGAGCCGCCGCTCTTTTGTACTTTTCATCGCCCAGCACCAGTGCCAATTCTGTGAGGGCCTGTAGTGCCGAGCAGTTATGCTCCGTACTGCACCACGCAATCTCCTGTTCTATGTAGGTGTAGTCCTCGTTATAACTGCCGTAGCCACCCGTCAACAGTCCGTAGCGTGGGTCGTTTCCATCGGTGATTTGTCGGTTGACCAACCAATCCCCTGCCCTACGGATAACATCCAAATACGAGGCATCCCCTGTCTGCAAGGTGTAGTAGCACATTCCATGCACCAACCACCCCACTGCGCCTGTGCGTACATACCCCTCAAACAATTGTCCAATGTAATTGTCGTAACTAAAGTTAAACGAACCATCCTCGTGTTGTTCCATACGCAGTCGCTTCATCATTTCTACGCACAGGTCATAGTCCTCCGATATGGTAAATGCCAGTAACGCTAACCCCACATCGTAAAGGAAGCACCGACTGTTCAGCACATATCCGTATAGGTTCATGGCGGTGCTACCATCTTTATCGTACTGGGGGTCATCGTTTGGAATGAGATAGGAGGCAGGGAATCTGCCCGCTATTATGTTAGAGGTGCCACCGCACAAACCAACCACCGTATACCCAGTATCGGTCGTATGGGTCAGTTTTGCGATTTTCCGTCCTTCCTCTGCCGAGTTTGTAAAGAAAAATGCAAGGTCATTGACTGTGTACACTTCACATTCCGCTGTCAAATACTCGGTATCGGTGTAAACATAAAATCTTCCTTTGTAGTCGGCGTATCTGGCATACGGACGGTCCAAAATTTCGTCCGATATTAAGATTGGAGTAAGCACCGTTTCGACTACACCAGCAGTAGCTCCATCCGTATTCGGTACCGTTTCGTCAGCTGGGATATCAAAAATTGGAATACCATCCCAATTCCGTTTCACCAGCCGAATATCCTTAAAACTATTGCTGTTCACGCTGACGGGGTCCACGCGGTAATATGTGACGATTTCCGTGTCATATGTTTCTACGACTTTCGTTAATTTCTCCGTTTTCCATGTCCCATCAGGATGCAACGCACAGGAACAAACGAAATACGGTTGGTCTGTCACCTCATACACATCTACTGCGTATTGCGTGTAATCGTCTAACCCACTCCATTTGCCAGAGATAACACCGCTGTAGTCTGGGGCAATGAAGTTGTCCACAGAAAGGTGTTTGGGTTCTATGCGTTTGTCACCATCACTAAAACCTGACACTTCACACCACATGAACCGTCCTGTGTAATCGTTGTCGTACTTCTCACCGAATGACAAAGTATGCGTGAATCGAGAAACATTCATTTGCCGCTTGATAAACGCTAGTGCGTCATCGGCAGCGATGTTGGGGTCGTAGTCCCATACGCTCGTTTTCTCGTCGGCAGTGATACCGGAGATACCAATAATCTCGCCATCACTAACTCTGCGTACCTTGGCAAGTTTCGTGCCATATCGCGCTTTATTGCTATAGAAACGGTAGCGACCACCGACACACCAAACTTTACAAGTATCTTGTAAGTATTCCATGTCAGTAACGCTGTAGAGGTCCACCACATAGTCCGTCAAATAGCGGTAGCCGTAGTCCACAATACCGCCGTTTCCATCGACCAGACGAATCTCTTTACAGCCAGTATCTGCGGTTGCCTGCCAGAATCCACCCACAGGACAGAGGACACTCTCCACCAGACGCACTTCCCCTGTCACGCTGTACACTTCAATTTGGTAGGTACTGCGCTCCTCCTCCGTCAAGTCGCGCCATGTCCCTGTGATTGTGCCTGCGTAGTCCGCGCCATACGGCAAATCCACCGCCAAATACCGCTGACCGCTATACGCCAGTTCTCCCAACTGGGGCACTTGTTCCAATGTACCGCTGATAAGGTTTTGGACATAGTCATCCGCATAGTCCGCATCAAAGCGAACATTTACCCTCATTCACTCTCACTCCCCTCGCCATTTGGCATGGCACAGTAGGCAGAAATGGCAATGGTCGCGCTGATATTCTCCCCACTCTGGTTCGTCACAGTCACCGTACCGCCGTAATATCCCATCTCAGCCTGCAACGCTTCCACTTGCAGTGTCAATCCCTCGTGGTTCACATACGGGATAAACACTGGCACATCGGCATAGCTCTGCGAGAAATAGAACGGCAACGCCTGTGTCGTGTCCGAGCTGTAAGCCAGTGTACCGTACTCAATGCAATACGGCATTTCTGGCGTACTCGGTGTACTCGGCGTACCAATCCCACCGCCATTTTCCAACAGTTTCTTCATTTCCTCCAGTGCCTCTGTTGCAGTTACAGCACTCTCACTCGCCAACTGTGCGGCTGTTTCTGTGCGCTGTACCAATGCTTGCATCCCGTCATCGTATATACCGAGTGCCTCATAGATACGCTGTAGCTTGGCCATAATCTGCTCATAGATACCATCTGCAGGATTTCTCGCATCGCCCCCTGGCTCCGAACCTTCTCGTACCATGCCCAGCGTATCCCAAACACTCGTCATAATCTCGGTATCTGCGCTCACACCGTATACGCCCACTTCCAACTGTCGCCCGATATGTTTACGGGTCAACAGTTCCCACGGCAACATACAGCAGTCATTCTCATCCACCAGTTCCGTGTGGGTTGTTGCGCCCACACGGAACACAGCGGTTTTACTGAAGGGATGCCAGCTTTTATCGAAAGTGAAGTGGCATTTCTGGACATCCACCGCACCGACATACAGTGGCTCTGTGTCCTGCACGCTCACAATTTGACCGTCTACTTTTATCGCAATCATTTCGCTCACCCCCCTTACAGTCCGAAAAATACGATTTTCCCTGCATAGGATTGGTCCGTCGCCAGTGTGATACTGCCATCGGGATTATAGGTGACGCGGGTCGTCGCCGCGCCCCATGTACCGCTTCGATAGGTATTGTCCACCAGCTGATAAATGGTATAGCCGAACGCCGAACGATTTCTCTTGTGTTCACTCGGCGCGATGGTCAGCGTCGCACCACCTGCCATAGAAAACCAGCTCCACTTTTGGAATTTCACTTCCACGCTCTGCACCGACAGTGGCACGCCACCGCCTGCCATCGTATCCATTTCCTCCTGTATGTGTGCGAGCGTTGCCGCGTGGGTGTCCAGTACACTCTGCATCGTTGTCGCCAGACCATTTTCGTCTGATGCGCCGAGGGAGGTGGCAGCAGTCTGTCCCTCCAATGTCGTCAGCAGTGTATTGATAAACTCCTTGACGGCATTCGGGTGATACTGCATATCTGCTCGTACCTGCACCTCACTGCTCTCATAGGTCGGAAAATCCTCCGCCCTTGTCCAATCTCGTTCATAGGTCAGTCTTGTAAATGCCATTCTTTATCGTTCCCTCCCTTGATAGCGGTAGAATACCTGTGCGGAGATAACCGCCATATCCATACCAATTTCGTGATTACTCAACTCCATCGTAAAGTGGCGCACATGGCGACAGTTCGGTTTTCTTCGCGCCACGGTCGTAAATGCGTTCACACGCAAATCGCGGAAAGAGAGGTCATAGGGACACAGTCGCCAACTGGTTGAACGCACTGGGGTCAAGTCCTTGCGATTCTCATAGTCCGTCATATAGGTGACATCCAGACTGGTATTCGTATCGCCACGCACCGCAAAAATAACGCTCACGATATCCTTCAGGCGGTCATAGTCGCCCAGATACTGCGCCGCAAAGCGATATTTTTTCTCGATGGCCGTATCATAGTCCTGAAAATTACGGCACATCGCGCTCACTTTTCCCTCTCCATCCAGATGCACGGTCGTTCTTCCTGCATTCAAAAAGGACTTCGCAGGGATATTCGTAAAGTAAAACCACACGGGATTTGTGTAATTACTCAGTGCGTAGTCCCAGCAGTACACCTCACCGTCCGCCGCCAACCAGTACCGCTCTCCGTCGTCGTGACTACAAACCTGTTGTGCGTTTCGCAGGAGTGGCAACAAACCGTTATCCACTTTCCGACTCATGGGCGTAATATTATTTTCATAGGCAGACGAGCTATCCCGTACGATACAAATACCATTTCTCGTACTGGCAAACACCAGATTATTCTCAATCAGTTGGATGCTCCTCGGCAGGTCACAGCCAATTGCCGCGTTAATCGCCGTATAGTTCATCGTGAGCAGGACGCGCCCATTCGCCATCTCTGTCATACTCAGGGTACTGCGTCCAATACTGCGCTCTTTGAAAATCACCAGCATATTCTGCTGTCTACCAAATCCTGTGATGGCATCCTGGGCATCCCCTGCAAAATTATATTGCTCCATGGGGAAGTAACCGGGGTCCATCACCGCATGGTTGCCACACCAGAAGTAGGCATTCGGCTGTGTCGCACCACCGCCCAGCACCACGCACACATTTTGGTCGCCACCGTACACCGTGGCACAGGGGCAGTCCATCACACTGCGGTATACTGTGGGGTTCGCCTTGGTATATGTAATCTGCACCGTATTGACGCGAACGGGTGCATGGTGGGGTGGCTCTACAGCAAAAGTCACTATTCCTGCGCCAAGGTCCACCTGATACCCCTCGCCTTTGGTCAGGATAGTGCCATCCACACGCACCTCGTCCACACTTTCGACCGCCTGCACGGGCAAGTGGTACGCATTCACACCTGCGACGGTGGAATACCACACCGTTTTTTGGGCACTCAACCGATTTTCACTCTGGTATTCGTCACCCTGCGCTGTCGTGGGGTCTGTATTGATAAGAATAATCGGGGTATACGCCACCACTTCCTCACAGGTGACAGTCGTACCATTCACCGCAATACCGTAGTAACCGCCTTGATTTTTGTAATACAGTTTCTCGCCATAGCGGAACCAAGTGCCTGCACTCTCCCCCACACCACTGCGAATCTCCTGTAACACCACGCCGTTTTTTAGCATCGTCACCACATCCGTCTGGGGGATATACGCGCTATACAGCTTGTCCCCGCTGTGGAAAAAGGCATGGTCACGGAATACGCCTTCATAGGCGGTGTGCCCTATTCCACGCACTGCATCGTTCAAGTACACCTGCCCATCTCGTGAGCACAGCGCACCATTCTGCCACCAGAGATTTTTCATCTCTGGACTTTCATTCGCATCCAGTCGATAGCCCAGTTCCCAAGTATTCAGTCCACCGTCCAGTCTGGGAAAGCGTATCGTGTACTCTCTACTCGGCGGACTGGAAACTTTTATGCGTGCCATACGCTCCCCTCCTTACTGTGCATACGCATCCTCGACAACCCCACATTCCGTATGGGGGTGCTTTTGCAACTGTGCCAATCGCGTCTGATATTCCGTATGGAGAGTGGAAAACAGGAAAGTATCCTCCTGCATCACCAGACAGGATGCCACATAGTACGGCAGAGCCATCTGCACCGCTGGAATATTGTCCAGTTCATCTGTATCCCTTGGCGCACTGCCCAACAATCTGGGATAGCGGAAATACTCCACATACAGTTCTCCAGACATCCCTTTCGGCACAGCAAACTGCTGATTCCCCACCAGATGATAGCGATGGAACCGCTGAAACAGTTCACCATCATAGCGAATCAGACCTGTACTGCACATCTGCCAACAGTCTTTTGGCAGGGTATACACCAACCACGCGCCATTTTCATCACAGCGCAGGGCGGTCAATGGCTCCAGATGTCGAATCGGTGCAACGGTCGTGGCAACCTGCACCTGTGCATCGTCCAACAGCTTCGGAATCCGCGCCAGCGCATCCGCCTGATTGTTATAATGGATTGGCACAGGCGTTCCTGCCACGCTATACTGCCCAATCAGCTGTAGCGCAAAATCTCTTGCCCATTGATAAGTCATGCCTCTCCCCCCTTATCTGTCCTGTTGTTGGAGTTGTCGCAAGGCATTTTTCGCCACGGTAGGCAAACCGCTATACTTCGTCTGCATCCCGACGGGCAGTGTCGCCACTGTCTTATCCTCGCTCAGAGGACCACCAATCAACGGCTGTTCTTCCCCGCGGTTCCGCACGGCAGACTGCTTTTTCTCCACAGCATTCCGCTCAATTCTTTGTCGCATCTCCTGCACCAATTCGGCCTTGCGCGGAATCAATTTGTCGGGGATACGCTCCAGATAGTCGATAATCTCCAAAGTACCATCGCGGCGCAAATTATCCAAAGTCTGCACCATTGCAATTTCACTGTAGTAGGTCGTTGCACCTGCATTCACGCGCACATTAAACCACAAATTTTTGAACTTGCTAAAGTCGTACGACTGTGCCACACGGCGTGTCACACTGTTCGTTTTCATGCGACCCGTTGCGCTGTCAATGACAGGTATCTGCTGTCCGTTGGTTGCCAGTTCCTCAAATCTACGGTCACGCACCACAGTACGCACGCCGTAATAAGTCCCCATCATATCTAGCAAAATCGCGCCGATATCCTCCAACCACTCGTACAACCCTGCACGAATATTTTCCAAAGGCACTTCCGCACTGGACTGTAGCACCATCAGCGCGCTGGTATTGTCTGGTCTGACATTGCCCAGCTGTGCATCCGTTGCGCCCAGGCAGTCCTTCGTATAGCTCACCGCCTTGTCGATAGCCATAATAATCTGGTTCGACATATCCGCAGGTTGTAGATTATACGCCACCTGTGAAATACTCTGTCCAGGCATCAGACCACGCACACCAATCGCCTGTCCCACCTCGTTACTCCACTGGCTAATTAAATCCGCGTTATAGACTGTCTTGGGGAAGCCCATCAGCTGTAGGTGGCGCATCACCATCGCAAACATGGTGTTAATAAAAATCTGATTTGGGATAATCCCTGTGACAAGGGCACGGCCGTGGTACTGATTTTTCTGTCGTTCCCAGTTGCCCCATGCAATTGGATAGCGACGCAGACCCGTATCGATCTCCTCATAGATGACACAATTCTTTGTGGCTTTTGTGACACGAACCGTACCATCCTTCTTTTCATACAGATACACATACAACGCCTTGCCGTTTTCATCGTCACTATTCAGTTCGGTTCTACCGCCAATGCCCACCTGTTCTAATACATCACTATCTGCGTCAATGACATTCCAGTGGTCTTTCGTTTCGTGTATTCTGCGTTCCGCCTCCAGATTCTCCACACTGTCACGGCCTACAATCAGGATATACGGCTGTTTTTCTACATCTGCAACATTCGGATTGCCAAACATCACATTGATGCCATCCACCAATTCCATGCAGATTTCTCCGCGCTGTTTTCCAAACGCACCGCCGTAGGGAATCGCATTGGCATCCCAGTAAAAATGAGCGCAGTAGTCGCCCGTCTGTGCGCCGTCAAACAGTGCCTCACGGATGCGGTAGTCCATCTTGAATTTTTCCAACAGGTTTTGGACCTCTGCCGTTGCAATCGCGGCCGCATTTTCGCCCTCTTTTCCACCGTGGGAAGTATCTGAACTGGCATAATAGCTCAATTCATCGAAACTAATGGACGCGGCACTACTGGTCAGACTGGCAACGAACAGGCTCGCCACACGCTTCACAATATTAAAGGTGGGCTTGGGTAACTTCTGCATCGCCCCTGTGTGTGGCAGATTTATCCACTGATTTCCCGAAAAAAATTCAACATTCGTATTCACGAGGTCATACTGGTTCGGGACAAGGCGCGTGTTATAGGTACGCCCCTGTTCATACCGTTCCCATGCCTTTGTCATTTTTTCGCTCACTCCGCCTCACCTCCCTGTAGGATATCCATGTTTGCCATGCCATACGCCGTATCTTGGTTGTAACGAAGCATCTCCTCAAACGCCTGTTGCTGTGCCACCAGCTGTCTGTTCTGTTCCTGCGTCCATTCTTCCGCCGTCTTTCTTCTGCTATAGTGGCGGAACATCTCATGCGCTTTCCAGCCCCAATATCCGCCGAGCAAGAGCAGTCCGAGGACAGCTACCATACCGCCTGCGCCATACATCAGGTAAATCACATCATCGCCTCCCTGCTTTTGATTTCATGCCTCCCCCTGCGAACAAGGGGAGGCGTTTGGCTTTTATCAACCGATATGCAGGATGGCATCACCGACGGCGATGGGCATACCCTCCGCATCGACCTCGACCACACGCACGATGGCATGACCGTCAGAGGGGGTAACTTCCCTGCTGTTGCCACTCAGTTCGGTCCACTCCGCGGTGGTAATCTCACTTCCATAGGTAACAGCAGTCAGGTTGTCGGCAGACGCGGCGGTAACATAGTAACGCTTGTCGCCCTCCTTCTCACTGCTCACGATGATGGTGCTCTTACCGTTGGCAGACGCGGCGGTGCCAACGATGAGGTCCTTCAGCACAGGCTGAGAGCCGTGGTAGTAGATGGCATCCGCCTTTTCGCTCAACACGAAGCAGTCATAGATGAGGCGACCCTCGACCAACCAACCAGAGATGCCAGGAGGATTGTCGTGAATCTTGTAGTCGCTCAACTGCTTGGGGGCGGTGGAGGCAATCTTATGGGTAATCAGGAATGCCGCACCAGCAGGCAGTCTGCTGGAGGGAACTTTCACAATCTTACAGCCGTCCACCTCACCGATAACGCCCTTTTCGAGCATCTCCTGTCGTTTGTCGCCGTAGTTGACAAACGCACTGTCCTGCTTCAGGAAGTTGGCAAACTTATAGGAGCAGAAGCACACGCGACCCTTGTCGGGTACATTGTGGTTGCCCAGATACTCCATACCATTCAGAAATGCCTCATACGCATTGTTCTTGGTAATGGCGGTGGTGGCATACGCGCCATGCTTGGTGGCCGCCGCCGCGAGGGTCTTAAACACATAGGTATCAAACTCAGGCACGCACACCTCACGAATCTGGCGGTTCAACGCCTTGCCAGCATCGCTCACCATCTCGCTCTGGAGCTTATCACCCTTGTCGATGATAAAGGTAAACGCTCTGTCGCGTCTGACCGTCAGCTCCTGCACATTGCGCGTCAAATCGCTCGCACTGCCGTAGCGGTTCGCGCCACTGCGCTGGTAGTCGCCCATCGGGACAATGGGCACGGAATAGACCTTGACGGTCTGTACACCAGTAAACTGGTGGTCGTTACTCAGGGCCAGCACCGCCTGACTTTCACGGTGGAAACGCTCATCCACCTGCTTGCTGTACTTACTTGCGAGGTTAATCATAGGCATGATACTATCTCTCCTTTGTTATCGTTAGTCCTCGGCAAAGAGGCCTTCCAGGAAGGGGTCTTTGCCCTTGGCATTGGTACTACCGCCCAGCACCGTACCCTTGACGGGTGCCTTATTGGCGGCGGTCATATTCTGTTTCAGAATCTCATTCTCTCGACGCATCTGCTCCAGTTCCTCCTGTGCCTGTCGCATCGCGTACTCGGCATAGGCGACCTGCAAGGGGATATGTTCCTTGACGCAGGTGGCAATGACCGCCTTTGGCAGACCTTCGCCCTGTGCAAAGCCATGACGCAGATGGGGATGGCGTTCCAGCAGGGCAGTCACCTCACGGCGAAACTCCTCCGCCGTCATGCCATTCTTCTGCTCGGCATAGGACAGCTTTTCTCTGCCGTCCTCCTCATACGCCTGTGCCGTGCCAATCCAACTCTTTTCGCACACAGGCATGGTCATCATTTCTTTCTGTTTGTTCTTCATACTTCCTCCTTAGAAATAACAGGTTGAATAGGTATCATACAGGGCATCTCCGTCCAGTGTGATTCGGGTCAACTCGTCCTCCTCATCACTGGATGCCACTATATTTTCTTGGTATTCTCCCGAGGCGTGGAGCAAATAACTGATGGCCTGTGTCGCGCTGTCCACCATGTCATCATGTTTCCCAACTGGAAAAGCTGTGAACTGGTCCACAAACGCACCAACCCACTCCTCTCCTCGAGGCAGGTAGATATGTCCCGACTCAATCGCTGGGGAAACTGCATTCACACGCGCCTCTTTTCCGCCCAACGGTGTCACTGGCACACAGAACATCTCTTTCTGCAAAGTTTGTATGATGGCACTGCCGTTCGCCTTGTCCTCAATCAAGACGGTCAACGCCTGCGGATACAGCGTACGCACCATACGAATCGCGCGGATAGTCTGGGGAAAATCCATATGTCTATTCAGGCAGTAGCGCAAGTAGTAATCATTTCCCATTTTGCCCCACACCTCAATCGCAACGAAGTCGTTCCGCTCTCCACCCTTGAAGGCGGCATCCACGGAGATAACCTCTCTGGCAAACCGTGTGATTTGGTCGGTATCGTAGTACCGCCACCAACTGCGCTTTACCAGTCCCCCCTCCTCCACACGGGGCGCGCACTGATACAGTGCTGTCCATGCGCGCTCTCCGCCCTGTGCATCGCTCAGGTAACTGCGTTTGAACTGTTGTAGCCACTTGTTATCTTTCCCCAGTTCTGGGCACAGTGCCTCTCCCACCGCACGCCCCAACGGGTCATCCTCCTCCGCCTCCACAGGCAGACGCACCAGACGAATATTCTCCTCTGCCACCAACAATCTGGCCGCCAAATCATCCTCGTGCCACGGTGTCATAATCACGACTACCTTCGCACCAGCCGCCAGACGCGACTTCAGCGAACTCAGCCACTCGTTCCAAATCTGGGCACGGCGCGACTCACTGTCCGCCTCAGTGCGATTTTTAATCGGGTCGTCGATAATCAGGAGATTCGCACTATTGCCCGTAATCCCAGCCAGCATACCACGGCTAATCAATCGCCCAGGTACGCACCCCTTGTTTGCTTTCAGCTCAAACTCTGTCGCACGGTTAATCGGGCCAATGGTAACCCCAAACAAAATCTCTCCAAAGGTACTCACTTTTTCCTTGTTCCGTCTGGCAAATCGCTCCGCGCTATCATCGTTATAACTCGCGAGAATCACGCGCCAGTTCGGATGGCGACCCATGCACCAACTTGGGAGAGCCTCTGTCACATTCATACTCTTTCCATGTTGGGGTGGTGTTTCCAGAATCAGGATATCGTACGCGTTCCCCGTATCGGTTTCTACAAACTTCTGCAACTCCTGCGCCACATAGGTAGCAAATCGAGTACGCTTCCACCCCTCTCCGTTGACATAGGCGAGGTAATCAATGTAATTTCGTCTAGCCAATTCGCGCCGTGCCAATTCTGCGCGGATGCTCTGTGTCGCGCTCATGCCTCCTCCGCCACCTGTGCGGCGATGGCGCGCAACGCATCATCGGTTAGTTCCGACAGGTCCAACTCCGCCAGCTGGACTGCTGTGTTCTCCTTGTCGCACGCCTGCGCCAACGCAGTATCACGCAAATATTTCGCCGCCTGCACATCCCCTGCTGCCGCTTTCTCGCCCAACTCCAGATGAATGGCATTCAGCAAGGTATTCTCCACGCCCAATTTTTTTAGATGGGCGCGTCGCTCCTTATCGGACACTGGCAACTCCAACACCGCGCGAATACTGGTATAAAACGGACATTCCCCATTTGCCATCGGCAATCACCTCCTCTCTGTCCCCTCCTCCCACTTTTTTTCCTCATGCCACAGCTCCTGTGCCACTTCCAAGGCCTCTGCGTGCAGGCGGAGCAGATGCCTGTGGGAGTAGAACAGACCGTCATCCGCCAAAGCATCCTGAATTTCCGTCCAGCTTTTCCCTACATCCAGATACCTGCGTTGCAGGATTGTACGGTGTACGCGTTTCGGTACACGGGCTACGAAGGCCTCCACGCGCCGATAGCTCTCCAACTCCTCATTCACCACAGTCAACTCGCGCTTGTGCTCGTCGTCAATCAAGCGCGAAAGTTTTCGGGCTACTGCTCCTTTTTCCAGGCGTAGATTCTTACGCCGTTCATCCAGTGCATCCAAACGCCGATGCAATCGCTGTACTTCCAGCGTTGCCGACGTGGCAGACTCCAGAAACTGTACCATCGCACACATTTCATTCGTCGCGTTTCTCATACGGTATCCACTCCTCACTTGCATAAGTTCCGCCCCAGCACTGTTCGCATTGGGTTCGCGCAATGTTCTGGCAGTTTCGTGCTGGTGCGCCACGGAAATACTCCCCTGGGCAACCATACGCACCGCCGTAAAACGCATCATTCACCGCCTGCGGTTGACGCATCTGTAATTCCTCCCGATAACTCTGTTTCATCGCTACTGCCTACCCTGTTTTTTTGGTATCCGTCGGTATCGAGATGTGTCTGTGCATGGCCAAACAGCTCGTCCGCTGTGCCCCCATAATAGATGGCGCACTCTGCCGCGTCAATAGTTTTTCTTAATCTTGGCTTGAATTGGCACATCAGTATAAAGTTTTTCTTTACATTCTAAACAAATAAAAAATCCTCTCTTTCCGCACAAAGAGAGGGTGAAAAAGGGTGCATTGCTACAAAAACACGGTACAATACACCCTTTTTTCTTCTTTATTGCATCACAGCCCCGATGGCGAGGAAGCCGACCGTGATGAGGGCGAGGAGCGCGATAATCTTCCAAGAAAATCGTACCCATCTGTCATACGGCACATTCCCCAGCGCGAGTGCGCCCATCACGACAGCGGCAGTCGGGGTAATCAGGTTGACCAATCCCGAAGCCGCCTGAAACGCTGTGACAATCATCTCGCCATTCACGCCTGCAAACTGTCCCAGCGGTGCGAGAATCGGGACGGACAGTGTCGCCAATCCCGACGACGAGGGAATTAGTACCGACAGGGGCAAATAGATGAGATACACGAGAATAATAAACAGCAGAGAGGAAGTCCCTTCCAGAGCCACTTCGCCCCAGTGCAGGATGGTATCGGTAATCGCGCCGCTGTCCATCAGTACAGTAATCCCTCGGCTGATACCAATGATAAACGCCACGCCCAGTAATTCCGCCGCGCCACTCACAAACGCGTCTATTATCCGTTCCTCACCCAGTCCGTAGAACAGACCTATTACCACACCGCCGACCAGAAACAGGCCACTCAACTCGCTAAACCACCAACCCAGTGTCGGCAACGGCAATCCAATTTCATCAAACGGAATCACCGCATAAATCATAATCAGGAACACGGTGGCAAACAGTAGCAGGGCAATTTTTCGCCGTCCATCCAACGCTGGCGTTTCTCCATCCGAGGCAAAGTTCAGCTTGGCGGTATTATCCCCTGCGAGGGAACTGGCTGGATTCTTCTTCACCTTTGCGGCATACCGCATCACAAACACGATAGCCGCCGTATCGCACACAATCAGCAATAAAAGGCGCAATACCAGACCATCTCCGAGCGACACCCCAGCAAACCCAGACGCAATACCAGTCGCAAAGGGGTTCACCGTTCCTGCGATAACACCTGCACCACTGCCCAACAGCACGACTGCGATGCCCACGAGGGTATCATATCCCGCCGCGAGGAACACAGGAATCAGCAGAGGGAAGAATGCCATCGTTTCCTCCCACATACCAAACGATGTGCCACCCAGACTAAACACAATCATCAGCACAGGAATCAGCAAAATCTCTTTGCCGTTCAACCGTTTCACTACGGCCGCCACGCCTGCATCAATCGCGCCTGTTTTCATCACCACGCCGAGGAAACCGCCGACCATCAGAATAAACACCGCGACATCGACTGCATCAAAGAACCCCTCAAAGGCGGCCAGTATAATCGCCCCGACCCCCTGCCCCTGTTGGGGTACACCGTGGTAGCTCCCTGCAACAGGCAACCCATCCACGCGAATATATTCTCCTGCTGGAATCACCCAAGTTGCCACGGCCACAACCACCAACAGGGCAAATAGGATGGTATAGGCCGTCGGCATCCGAAATTTATTCATTGCAATCAACAACCAATCGTTGCGACCAGCACCGCCTTGATGCTGTGCATACGGTTTTCCGCCTCGTCAAACACGACGCTGTGCGGTCCACGGAACACCTCGTCGGTCACTTCGCGGATGTCAATACCCTTGTCCATCCACTCCTTCGCCATTTTGGTTTCAAAGTCATGGAACGAGGGCAGGCAGTGCATATACAGCACCTTGGGGTTGCCCGTCTTATCCAGCATCTCCTTGGTGGCACGGAACGGAGTCAACAGCTTGGTGCGCTCAGGAATCAGTGCCTCCTCACCCATCGAGGCCCAGATATCGCCGTAAATAACATCCGCACCAATCAGGGTATTCATGTCACTGGTAATCTCGATGGTAGCACCCGTCTGTGCCGCAATCGCCTGTACTTTCTGCATCACTTCGCGGTCCACACCTGCCACCAGTTCCTGCGGACCCAGACCGACAAAGTGCATCCCCATCTTGGCACATCCATACATCCATGCGTAGCACATATTATTTCTGACATCGCCGGGGAAGACCACCTTGACATCGCGTAAGGGCTTGGCGCAGTGTTCCTCAATGGTCATCATATCCGCGAGAATCTGGGTGGGGTGGTCCACATCCGTCAGACCGTTCCAGACACTGACACCACTGAATTTAGCGAGGTCCTCGACTACTTTCTGGTCGTAGCCACGGTACTCGATACCGTCAAAGAAGCGTCCCAGCACCTTTGCGCTGTCCTCCAACGACTCCTTTTTGCCCATCTGACTGCTTCCTGCGTCCAGATAAGTCACATGCGCCCCCTCCTGCGTCGCCGCGACCTCAAAGGAACAGCGCGTACGGGTAGAGGTCTTTTCAAACAGCAGGACAATATGCTTGCCCTTGAGGGCCTGCCCCTTGCCGTGGGCACGACGCTTTGCTTTCAAGTCATGCCCCAAGTCCAACAGATAACGGATTTCCTCCGTGGTCAGGTCCATCAGTGTGAGAAAACTTTTCCCTTTCAGATTAACAGCCATGCGTTTCTTCCTTTCTTATCATCCGATTACTCCACATCATCGCGCACAAACGGCATACTCATACACCGTGGGCCACCGCGGCCTCGGCTGAGTTCGCTACATGGAATGGTGTGAATTTTGATACCATTTTCTTCAAGAATCCGATTCGTCACATAGTTTCTGCCGTAGACGACCACCTCACCGGGGGCAATGGCGAGGGTATTGCTACCATCGCTCCACTGCTCTCGTGCCGCATCAATCGGACTATCATTGCCACACTTAATCAGCGTCACATTGCTCAGTCCCAGATGTTCCTTCAGGATATCCTCCAGTCGTCCCTGTTCCTCTTTCACGCGCACTTTTCCGTCCACCAGTTCCAGAACAAACACGGTAATCTCATGGAGGATATTAGGGTGTACGGTAAATTTATCCCTATCGACCATCGTAAACACGGTATCAAGGTGCATGAAACTTCTGGTTTTCGGGATATCAAACGCAAGAATCTTTTTGAAAGTCTTACTAATCGACAGTACGGTATGGGCAAACTTATCAATACTATCCTCTTGGGTACGCTGGGAGATACCCACGGCAATGACCTCTTTGGACAGCACCAGAATATCACCGCCTTCGATGGACGAAGTTTCGCCTCGGTCGTACCACTTCGGCACATCCTTGTACTTCGGGTGATATTGGAAGATAAACTTACCAAACAGCGTTTCTCGATTTCGCGTCACCGTGTGCATACGGTGTAAGGACACACCCGTACCAATGGTGGCAAACGGGTCACGGGTGAAATAGAGGTTGGGCATAGGGTCGATTAAGAAGGGATAGTCGTCACTGCGGAAGCGCATATAATCCGCGAGTTTCCCTGTTTCAAAGCTCCTGACATCGCTCTTTCTGACACCAGCCATCATGGTATCCACCAAGGTTCGGTTGTCCATTTCCGCAAAATAGTCGCGCAAAATTTCGCGGATGCGGTGTTTGTTCAGGTCCGCTTCATCGAGGAACTGTTCCACCAATTCCTCTCGGACGGACGGTTCCTCCATCGTCTGTGCCACAAGGTCAGCCAGATAAAGGACTTCTACGCCGTTATTGCGGAGGCATTGTGCAAAAGCGTCATGCTCCTCCTGTGCCACTTTCAGGTAGGGGATATCATCAAACAGCAGTCTTTCGAGGTATTCGGGCATCAAGTTTTCGAGTTCTCTGCCTGGACGGTGTAGCATGACCGTACGCAGTCGCCCGATTTCGCTCGTGTTGTGCAGCGCGCTTGTATGTTCCCGCGCCATAGTGCATCACTCCTTTTCTTTCTCTAGGATGACCGTTCTGGCCAAAATCATACATCTGTTATCGGTTTTTCCTCTGGACATTTACCTGAACATCGTATAAACTGAGTCTGTCAAATTTTTAATCGGATAGTTGTCCATACTGAAGAAGATAGGAGTGTTGTTACCATGAGTAATTTATATGATGTTATCATTCTCGGTGCAGGTCCCGCTGGTCTGACCGCCGGTCTGTACGCAGGTCGCAGTCGTCTGCGCACCCTGATTATCGAAAAAGGACAAGACGGTGGCCAGATTGCCCAGACTGACGAAATTGAGAACTACCCTGGCCAGACGGTTGAGGGTGAGAGCGGCCGTAGTCTGGTGGCACGCATGAGCCAGCAGGCGGCCAAGTTTGGTGCTGAACGCTGTAGCGATGTCATTAAGAGCGTGGAACTGCACGGCGATGTCAAGAAGCTCATCGGCAATAAGGGTGAGTATGAGGCAAAGTGCGTCATCATCGCCACAGGTGCGTTCCCCCGCCCCATCGGTTGTGAGAACGAAGGCAAATTCACTGGTCGCGGTATTTCTTTCTGCGCCACCTGTGATGCTTCTTTCTTCGAGGACTACGAGGTGTATGTTGTCGGTGGTGGCGACAGTGCGGTTGAGGAAGCCATGTATCTGACCAAGTTTGCGCGCAAGGTGACTATCATCCACCGCCGTGACGAATTGCGTGCGGCGAAGTCCATTCAGGAAAAGGCATTTGCCAACCCCAAGATTTCTTTCCTGTGGGATAGCGTGGTGACTCGCGTTGATGGCAAGGGTCTCCTGAATACCATGACCGTCAAGAATGTTAAGACAGGGGAGGAAACCGTCATCCACGCCGACCCGAAAGACGGCGTATTTGGTCTATTTGGCTTCATCGGCTATCAGCCCAACTCTCAGCTCTTTGATGGTATCCTAGAGTTAGACAACGGCTATATCGTCACCGATGCCGATATGCACACCAACATTCCTGGTATTTTTGCCGCAGGTGATATCCGCGCCAAGAGCTTGCGTCAGGTCATTACCGCCGCCGCCGATGGTGCTATCGCCGCTGTGCAGGCCGAGCACTATATCAGCAACCACTAAAATCAAACAACAAAAAAGCGGAGTGTTGCAACCAAAATTGCGACACTCCGTTCTCTTTTTATTTTTAATAATAGCCTTTTATTCCGCGTTTGGAACCATCTTTCATCTCCAGCACAATCGTTCGTCGCATGGTCTGTACGGCATCCCCCACCTGTAAAAATACGATATGACTACAGAAAATTCTGTTTTCCACACGGAACATATTCATCGGGTCATACCCACAAATCACACCTTCACACTCCGTATACGCAGTTTGGGCAATGTGTTCAGCAATCTTCCGTGTTCTCTCTTCCATCATTTTTTCATAGGTCGTTTGGAGAGAGGGGGATGGTTGTACCACCACGGTATGCGCCAAAGCAACCGGATTTTGTTCGTACGCGGTTAAGGCACTCCCTATTTCATTCTGTACTCTGCGTCCCAGTTTCTCCAGACACAGGAAAAATACCGCACCGCTGTCATACGACATCCGCCGAACATCAAACTGCCGTTCCGTTTCCGCACGCAGTCGTTGCAGATAGCTCGCCATCTTTTTCTCAAACTTCTTTGGCGCAATCTGGCGCAGTGCTTTCAACCCAACATACTCTGCCATCCCCTCCAGCGTTTCCGCTTTCAGTTCCTCCTGCACCATGTCGGGATACCGTTCCATTCGCATGGCACGGATTGTCGCAAACTTCGCCAGTGCATCCGCATCCTCATATGCGTCCGCCAAATAGCAATTTTCGCGATACTTTCGGGTATAGTTTTCCATATCACTCGGATAGCACAGCAATTTCAAATCTGACGGAAACCGCTTTTCACCCAGTGTATGTTGGTGACAGTGAAACATCTCATGTACAATAGAGGCGGCAAGTTCCTCCGCATCTGCCACAGGCGAAAATGCCACATTCCAGATGGCAATATATTCTCCCTCGTAGCAGAGCGCAGTATTGCCCATAAACTGCTCCGTATACGGCATCAGCTTTCCATCCAGACAGACAGTTTCCTGTGTATACAGTGCAAATCGATAGCGATGAAAGGTAGGAAACAATGTTGCAAAATCAATTTTTTGCAGAATCGCATCTATTTCCCCATATAAGTTTTGTATATCCATTCGTATCATTCTCCCATGATATCCAGTACCGTGCAAGTAAATACTTCCACGCCTACGGGCAGGATAGCTTCTACAAAATCAAAGCGGTCGTTGTGGTTGATAGCCGCGCACGGTGTCAGTAGACTGAAAAATGTCGCCTTGCCACCGCGCTCAATGACGCGCTGTGCCATATAGCTGAAATCCTCACTCCCACCGTCCATACTGGCGAGTGCGGTGGCGCGATACCCCTGTTTCCGTGCAATAGTCTGCACACGCTGTGCCAGTGACCAACTGCTCTCCATCGCTGGCGCGCCGCCCATCGGTACAATCTCCACGCTACACCCGTACATCTGCGCCGCCGCCTCTACAATCGCGGTGGCGCGTTCCTCCATGTAGGTATTCGCCTCCGCCGTCGCCGCGCGCACTTCTATCTCCAACTTCGCTGTTTCACACACCACATTGCGCCCCGTTCCAGCGGTAAACCGCCCCACATTCACATGGGTCGGGACACTGCTATAGCGTGGAATCGCGTGGAGATTCAGCGTCGCTGTTGCGGCGGCTAGCATAGCGTTGTTCCCCTCCTGCGGTGCAATGGCGGCATGAACCGCCTTTCCGCGGAAGATAACATCCCACTTTGTCGTGGCAAGTGCGCCCCGGCCACCCTCCGCAAACACAGCTACCTCGTTACCGGGAGCTTTGTCCATGGGGAAGATATGTGCGCCCAGTGCGAAATCCACATCATCGAGGAGTCCACGCTCTACGATAGCACGCGCACCGCGTACCCCTTCTTCCGCAGGCTGAAAAATCAACTTCACGGTACCGTGCAGTTGGTCGCGGTGTTGCATCAGCAATTTCGCTGTACCAAGGCCAATCGCAATATGGCCATCGTGGGCGCAGGCATGCATCACCCCCAACACCCCGGAGGAAAATCCCTCGTCATGGGGGCGGTGTCCCTCTTTCGCACACTCACACACGCCAAGCGCGTCAATATCGAAGCGCAGTGCTACTGTCGATCCCTCGCCACAGCGCAAGTATGCAACAACACCAGTAAACCCACCTGCCGTACGGGGCAAAAATTCAGCATCCGCCCCATTTTCCTCTGCCCACTGGTAGTGTGCGTCCAGTATGGTACGGTTAGGGACACCCATTCGCGCCGTATCCAGACACACCGCGTCCCCTAGCAACACTTCCTCATACCCCATTTTTTGCAATTCTCGCGCAATCCGAGAGGTGGTACGCATCTCCATCCACGCAGGTTCCGCGTAACGATGAAACTCTCTCCGCAGTGCGGTCAATGCAGCAGACAGACCTTGCGCCTCCACTTTTATCCATTCTTGCATCCATCTGTCCCCCTCTGTACTCCCTTGGTCAACCCTGCTTTTTTCAACAGTTTCTCCAATAGCGTCCGCAGTGGTGCAAACAGCGTCAATGCCATGACGAAGTTTCCTGCCGCGTGGATGGCATCAAACGGGACACCACTCACCCACCACGACAGTGCATAGGCGACACCGCCAATCGGGATATAGATGGGCGCGCACAGCACCCCGAAGAACAGGCCAAACGCGCCACACAGCACCGCCCATCCCAGTTTTGACTCCATCTTCCGCAACAGCCACGATATCAGCCACAAAATCGCCCAGACATACAGGTAGCAAAGCGACCAAGTATTCAGTCCCCAGATGGCCCACTCCAAAAACACATAGAGATAGATGGGGGCAAGTGCCCACGGCCCCAGTGTGACAGTGTAGACCATGACGAGCAGGGACACTGGCTCGATATTCGGCAGGGATGCCATCGCCATTTTCAGCACGAACATGAGGACACCGAGTTGTGACAGGATGACCATGCTCAAGGTGCGCTGTCTACGGCTCTGTGTTACCATTTCGTCAGCACCAACTCATAGTGTTCGCCATCTGCGATAGGCTGTTGGTCAGCACCCACCAGCAGGGACTCGCCATCCTGACTGACGCTCCAGAAAGTCTGGTCAGCATCAGATGCCTGCTCGCCGTCCACCTCTTTAATGTACAGACCGTAAGGGCCATCCTCACCGACCACGCCCAACGCCTCATGTTCCAAGAGAGCTTGTCCCAGATACTCCGCATCGGTACGGACAGTATACTCTTTTGCATCGCCGTTGCCGTGGACAATTTCGATAATCAGTGTCTTATTGCCCTCTGTGGTTGCACCTCGTGTGGCAAAATACGCCCCCACAAACACCACTGCAACACACACCAGTGCCACCAATCCAATCATCGCGCCCTTGTTCTTTTTCATTGTTTTGTTCTCCTTCTCTTTTTTGATGTGGTTTCGGCACACCAATTGAAACAAAAATGCCCGATGCCAAATCGCACCGAGCATCCACCACCTGCTAACAGGTGGCTTCTATCACATAGCATGGTCCGGTTTCGGCAGAACATTTTTACAGACCGCCCATGTATCTGACTTATCCTCTCGACGGAGGCATCACAGTGACCGACTCGCAGGGACTTTCACCCTATTCCATGTGTCGCGCAAACGACCGCAATCTGTTCTATTCAATTGAGATACCCCTGACGAACTTCTCATTCACCAGGGGTATGGTAGCACAGTGTTCAGGAAAAGTCAAGGCAAAAAACAGGCAGTTTTTACTTCTGTGCCTGCATAGCCTCCTCCAGTGCGATGGAGAGCTGGTCGGGGCAGCTGGTGGGCTTACTGCCACAGCAGATACCGCGCAGACGCTTCACAGCCTCCTCCACGCTCATGCCCTCGACGAGCTTAGAAATACCCTGCAAATTGCCGTGGCAACCGCCGAGGAACACGACGGACTTAATGATATTGCCCTCCAGCTCGACATCAATGCTTCTGGAACAAGTACCCTTGGTCATATACGTATATGTCATTTTACTATCTCCTTATCTTTCCAATAAATTCCTGTCGCCAATATCTGCAACAGCGTTGTATTATAACAGGAACGCACGCAAAATGCAACCCCCTGTAAAGTAAGCACACACATCTGCACAAAAAATTGCAAAAAGTTGAAAAAATGCCTTGAAAAGCAGGAATACTTGTAATATACTGTCTAGTTGTTTTTTGTTATTTAGATAGGAGAGGTATGTACTATGCAGAATAATAAACTTAGAAATATCGCTATCATCGCCCATGTTGACCACGGCAAGACCACCTTGGTGGATGAAATGTTGAAGCAGGGCGGTGCCTACCGCGAAAATCAGGAGGTTGTGGACCGCGTGATGGACAGTGGCGACTTGGAGCGCGAGCGTGGCATTACCATCCTTGCGAAAAACCCCGCCATTCAGTACGGCGACACCAAGATTAACATTGTCGACACCCCTGGCCACGCCGACTTCGGTGGCGAGGTCGAGCGTATTCTCAAGATGGTCAACGG
>JAZRID010000267.1:0-1393 GCA_045645125.1 Oscillospiraceae bacterium
TTTTGATGGCCGCTGTCGGTTCTGCCGTTGGTCTGGGTAACATCTGGGGCTTCCCCTACAAGATGGGTGCCAACGGTGGATTTGCATTCCTTATCATTTACCTGATTCTTGCTGTATTCGTCGGCTTTGTCGCGATGGTGGCAGAGTTGGCTCTGGGTCGTAAGACTGGTAAGGGTGTTATCGCTACTTATCAGACTCTGTCCAAGAAGTTCAGCTGGATTGGCTGGATGGGTGCTCTGTCTCCCTTCCTGATTATGACATTCTACAGCGTTTTGGGTGGACACTGCCTGAAGTACATGGTCGTCAATCTGGGCGATATGTTCGGTGCCAGCTTTGGCTCCAACGGTCTCAACGGTACGGATGTATTTACCAACATGATTACCAATCAGGGTGAGGCTATCCTGTTTACTGGTATCTTCCTTGCTCTGACCTGCCTCATCGTTATGGGTGGCATCAAGGGCGGTATTGAGAAGTTTACGACTATTGCTATGCCTGCACTGTTCGTCATGCTGTGTGTCGTTATCGTGCGTAGCGTTACCCTGGAGGGTGCAGTCGAGGGTATCAAGTTCATGTTCGCCCCCAACTTCGAGCCTCTGAAGGAGAACTTCGTCGGCGTTCTGGCAACGGCTGGTGGCCAGATGTTCTTCTCTCTGTCCCTTGGTATGGGTGCTATGATTACCTACGGTTCCTACCTCGGTAAGCACGAGAATCTGGAAAAGAACGCCCTGTTGGTCGTTGTTTCCGATACTATCGTTGCTCTGATGGCTGGTCTGGCTGTTCTGCCCGCCGCATTCGCACTGGGCGGTGAGGGTGCTGCTATGAGCGGTCCCAAGCTGTTGTTCGTTACCCTGCAGGATGTTTTCGGCGCAATGGGTGCCATCGGTCCCCTGTTCGGTCTGGTGTTCTACACGCTGGTCTTTATCGCCGCTATCACCTCCGCTATCTCTCTGGTTGAGGTTATTACTGCTCACTTCCTCGATAAGGCCGCTGAGAAGGGCAAGGAGGGCAACCGTACCCTGTACACCGTTATCGCTTGTGTTGCCATCTTTGCACTGGGCGCAGTCGTCGCCGCTGACGGTCTGGGTAGTAATGGTCTGTGGCAGCCGATGGGCTTCTGCTGGCTCGATTTCATGGACCTGTGGTCTGAGGGTATTATGATGCCTCTGGGCGTTCTGCTGATGTCCTTCTGCATTGCCTATGAGCTGAAGATTTCCACTGTCAAGAGAGAGTTGGAACAGCAGGGCAACAAGTTCACCACCGAGAAGTTCTTTACCATCTGCATCAAGTTCGTGGTTCCTCTGGCCATGTTGCTGATTCTCGCTGGTCAGATTGATACCTTCTTCGGTCTGGGCATCTTCGGTTAAAAGTAAAAAGCAGGATGTATCCTTACATA
>JAZRID010000268.1:0-2689 GCA_045645125.1 Oscillospiraceae bacterium
ATTGACAACACCGAGCATCAGGGCGACCACCACACAGATGGCGAGCAAAATGCCCGTTATGCGCGCCACATAAGAGGGTTCAATCGTGACAGCGGGTCGCTTTTCTTCCATCGTAATTGGTTCGTGACTCATTTCGCCGCCTCCTCATCCCTTTTTTTACCAAACTTGGGTTCTTTCACTACACCGAATCGGGCAGGCTTAATACTCTTATCAATCATCCAGACAACCATGTTCATCACAAGGATAGCATAGCAGACACCCTCGTTGTAGGAGCCGAAATAGCGGATAAACACGGTGAGCAGACCACAGCCGACACCGAAGATAACCTGTCCCAGATGGCTCACGGGGGAGGTGACATAGTCGGTTGCCATGAAGAACGCACCCAACAGCAGACCGCCACCCAACACATGATAGAGCATCCAAGTCAAGGGGTCATTGCCACAAGGGAACAGGAAAGTCAACACGGCGACAGTACCGATGTAGCTGAGGGGGATGTACCAAGTAATAATTTTACGGGCAACCATGTACACACCGCCCAGAATGAGCAGAAGTGCGCTGACTTCACCCATAGAACCACCGATGAAACCAACCAGCATATCAGGTAGGTCGTACATCTCCTGCAAACCAGCCAAATCATTCTGGTGCAGGAAAGCCATCGGGGTGGGATAGGTCACGGCATCCACGGCACCAAAGAGAGGCGCACTGCTGTGGGGACCGACCCAAGTGGTCATTTCCCCTGCCCAAGAGAGCATAAACGCACGGGCGGCCAGTGCAGGGTTGAGGAAGTTCTTACCCACACCGCCGAACAATTGCTTAACAATCACAATTGCAAAGAAATCGCCAATCAACAACATCCAATAGGGAATTGTAACAGGGCAGACAAAGGCAATCAGTACGCCTGTCACGGCAGCACTGAGGTCCGCCACGGTATTATTCTTTTGCATGAGGGCGCGGTACAGCCACTCAAAGAAGCAACAGCCTGCAACAGACACCAGCGCGGTCATCAAGGCGCGTACGCCGAAATTATAGACGGCGAAGCACAGCGCAGGCACTAGGGCAATCAACACCTCGCCCATGATATGCTGTGTGGCGGCATGGGTACGAATATGGGGGGAAGTTGACCCAATCAAGTTTAATTCTTTATAGTCCATACTCAGCTCTCCTTCTTTGCCTTCGCTTCAGCGGCGGCTTTAGCCGCGGCGCGGGCATTGTTAATTTTCTGCTTGCCAGTACGGAAAGTTTGCACCAGATGCAGTTGTCCGGGACAGATGTAGCTACACGCACCACACTCCAAGCAGTCCATGATATTCGCTTTTTCCGCTTCTTCCAGCATAGTGGCGTGTACAAACTGGTACATAAATACAGGTTGCAGGTGCATGGGACAGACACTCATACACTTACCACAGCGGATACAAGCAGGATGGTCACTACCGCGCTTCTCGTTGCCACTAAAAGCGAGGACGGCGTTGGTACCCTTGCCCACAGGAACGCTCATATCGTACTGGGCATTACCCATCATTGGGCCACCTGTCAGAATCTTGAATGTGTTCTTCTTGACACCACCGCAGGTATCCAACAGCTCACTGAGGGGAGTACCGATGGGGCAGTACAGGTTCTTCGGCTCATTGACACCAGAACCCGACACAGTGACGATGCGGTGTGTGACGGGGATACCCTGATACACGGCGCGATAGATAGCGGACACCGAGAACACATTGAACACGGCACAGCCCACGGCGGCAGGCAGTGCGCCTGGGGGCACTTGACGACCCGTGATAGCCTGTACCAGCTGCTTCTCTGCGCCCTGCGGATAGCGGGTCCGCAGGACATCGACAACAATTGGTGCTTTCTCCTGCTCGATTTTGACCTGCAACATCTGGGCGGCGTTCTCTTTGTTGGCCTCGATACCGATGTGGACACGGTCCACACCAAAGATACGCGCCAAAATTTTGGCACCGCCGATGACTTCTTCGGGGTATTCCAGCATCAAACGGTGGTCACTGGTAATGTACGGCTCACACTCGGCGGCATTGATAATCACCGTATCCACCTTTCCTACGCTGGAGGAAATTTTGATATGGGTGGGGAATGTTGCACCGCCCATACCGACGATGCCTGCCTCCTTGACAATCTCTGCGAGCTTGTCAGCCGTAAGCGCATCGGGGTTCTCCACGGGTCGGAGTCCCTCATAGGGTGTATCGTTGAAATCATTTTCAATGACGACACTCATCACATTCACACCACTGAAATGGGGGCGCGGTTCAATTGCCACGACCGTACCAGATACACTGGCATGGACAGGAGAGGAAACTGCGGCGGTCGCTTCTCCTACTTTCTGTCCCACCGTCACATGGTCGCCTACCGCGACGCAGGGGGCGCAGGGGGCACCGATATGCATCGACATCGGCAACACCACCATTGCAGGGGGTGGTAGCTTTTCAATTGGCTTCTTATTTGTGGCAGCCTTCTGGTCATTAGGATGAATACCGCCAAAAAATGCCTGTGCCATATTTCTTCACCTCGTATTACTCATCTCATAGATGGAGCAAAATGCTCCATAATTCTACAAGACATATCATACCTGTTTCTGTGCAATCTGTCCAGTAATTTTTTATGATTTTTCAATTTTCTTGTCAAACAATGTTTAATAATTCACAAACTATTCAAGAAATGTAAGTATTTCCACTAT
>JAZRID010000269.1:0-10462 GCA_045645125.1 Oscillospiraceae bacterium
CAAGGATCCCGGTTTCACTTTCACCTTTGAGAGCAAGATCGGCAGCGCACAGGCACTGAGCGTCGTGGAGGGCAAGAAGGCAATTGATCTGCTTCTGGCAGTGCCCAACGGCATCCAGAAGATGAACCCCGATATGCCCGATCAGGTGCAGACTTCTCTGAACCTCGGCATGGTTTCCATGGAAGACGGTGCCCTGCGTCTGACCTTCTCCCTGCGCAGCGGCGTAGCGGCCGAGAAGGACGCTATGGCCGCCGAGCTGCGCGCCATCTCCGAGAAGTTCGGTGCCGACTACCGCCAGAGCGGCGACTATCCCGCATGGGAGTACCGCAGCGAGTCCGTCCTGCGCGATACCATGGTTCGTATTTACACCGAGCAGTACGGCAAGGCTCCCGTGGTGGAAACCATTCACGCTGGTTTGGAGTGCGGTGTTCTGATGAGCAAGGTGCCTGGTCTGGATGCAGTTTCCTGCGGCCCGAACCTGTTAGAGATTCACTCCACCCGTGAGCGTGCGGAGATTGCCTCCATCCAGCGCAGTTGGGAATATATTTGCGCTGTTCTGGCTGCTCTGTAATCATACTACAAAAAAATAAACAGGAGAAAAAACATGAAGTTTTCTGAGATGCCCTACAAGCGTCCTTCTTTGGACGAACTGCGTAAGGTCGGTGAGGAAATCCTCAACAAGATGGAAACCGCTACCGATGCACAGACCGTAATCGATGCCTATGTGGAGTTTGATAAGTACAATGAGGAAGTCAACACGATGGCTTCCCTGAGCTATGTGCGCTACACCATCGACACCCGTGACGAGTTCTACAGCGCAGAGAACGATTTCTATGATGAGAGTATGCCTGTCCTGCAGGAAATCTCTCAGAAGATTGACCTCGCTATGCTGCATAGCAAGTTCCGCCCTGAACTGGAGGAGCACTTCGGCAAGCTGTTGTTCACCAACATGGAGATTAGCGTCCGTACCATGAAGAGTGAGATTATGGACCTGATGATGGAGGAGAACAAACTCCAGAGCGAGTACCAGAAGCTGCTGGCTACCGCTACCGTTGAGTGGGATGGGGAAATGATTCCTCTGCCCAAGTTGGGACCCTTCAAGCAGAGCCCCGACCGCGCCATCCGTAAGAAGGCATTTGAAACCGATGGTGCATGGTTTGAAGCACATCAGGCGGAGCTGGACGAGCTGTATGACAAGCTGGTGAAGAACCGCACCGCACAGGCCAAGGCAATGGGCCATGAGAACTACCTCGCGCTCGGCTATGACCGTCTGGGCAGAAACTGCTACGGTCCTACGGAGGTCGCTGCATTCCGTGACCAGATTGCCAAGGACATGGTGCCCCTCGTTGCCGCTGTCAAGGAGGACCGTCGCCAGCGTCTGGGTCTGGACAAGCTGAAGTTCTACGATGAAGGTCTGGCTTTCGTGGATGGTAATGCGGTTCCGCAGGGCACGGCGGACGATATCCTCGCCGCAGGTCGCAAGATGTACGACGATTTGAGTGCCGAAACTGCTGAGTTTGCCGCAGATCTGTTTGACAATGAGCTGTTGGATGTTCTCAGCAAGGAGGGCAAGGCTCCCGGTGGATACTGCACCAGCCTGCCCAGCTACAAGGTGCCTTTCATCTTCTCCAACTTCAACGGCACCAGTGGCGATGTCGATGTGCTGACCCACGAGGCAGGTCACGCGTTCGCGTTCTATCGTGCCATGCGTAAGGGCTATATCGGCGCACTGACTGGTCCCACCATCGAGGCTTGTGAGGTCCACTCTATGTCCATGGAGTTCCTGACTGCTCCTTGGCACGAGAACTTCTTCGGTGCGCAGACCCGTAAGTATGAGATTGACCACTGCGAGGATGCCCTAATTTTCATCCCCTACGGCTGTATGGTCGATGAGTTCCAGCACATCATGTATGAGAACCCCGAGCTGACCCCTGCACAGCGCAACGAGAAGTGGCTGGAGCTGGAGGCAAAGTATCGCCCCTGGATTGACTTCGACAACCTGCCCTTCTACAGCCGTGGTGCTGTCTGGCAGCGTCAGACCCATATCTATACCTCTCCTCTGTACTACATCGACTACTGCATGGCACAGACCGTTGCATTCCAGTTCTGGATTGCATCCATGACCGACCGTAAGGACGCATGGGAGCGTTATCTGCGCTTTGTGGACGCTGGTGGTACCAAGACTTTCCAAGGTCTGGTTGAGGCTGCTGGTCTGAAGGTTCCTTATGCCGACGGCGTTATCCGCGAGATTGGTGAGGCAATCTCCAAGTGGATTGCCGCCAATCCCCTCTAATAGAATCCCACGCCGTTTTTCGGGAGTGTTGCACGATAGGGTGTAACACTCCCTTTTTGCTGTATCGATGCAAATAGGACGATGAAATTTAGTGAAAAGATAGAGAGATAGGTTGACGATACCGCTAGATTGGGTATATAATAATATGAATTTTTGTGCGATGCATTGATTTGAAATGGAGGAAACTGGCGATGTGGATTGCAGATGGCTGGAAAGATTATGAGGTGATTGACTGCGGCGGTGGGGAGAAGTTGGAACGCTGGGGAGATAAGATTCTCGTCCGTCCCGACCCACAGGCAATTTGGGCAACACCGCAACGCAACAACGGTTGGCGGAAGCATGATGGACGCTATATCCGTTCCACTACGGGCGGTGGACACTGGGAAAAGGGAAAACTGCCTGCCCAGTGGCAGATTCAATACCGCAATCTGACTTTTCAAGTAAAACCGATGAACTTTAAGCACACAGGTATTTTCCCTGAGCAGGCGGTCAACTGGGATTTTGCGATGAATAAAATCCGTAAGGCAGGTCGCCCCATCAATGTGCTGAATCTGTTTGGCTATACAGGTGCGGCATCTGTGGCCTGTGCCGCGGCAGGTGCAAGTGTGTGCCATGTGGATGCGGCGAAAGGCATGGTGCAGTGGGGCAAGGAGAATGCCAGAATCTCTGGACTGGAAAATGCCCCGATTCGTTGGATTGTGGATGACTGCGCCAAGTTTGTCGAGCGCGAAATTCGCAGAGGTCGCACCTACGATGCGATTATCATGGACCCCCCGGGCTACGGCAGAGGCCCCACGGGGGGGGTGTGGAAGCTGGAAGAAAATCTTTATCCGTTCGTGGAGCTGTGTACCAAGGTGTTGAGTGATGAACCCTTGTTTGTCATCATCAACTCCTATACGACGGGACTTGCCCCCAGTGTGCTGACCTATATTTTGGAAACTTTGATTTCTCGTCGCTACGGTGGCCACACGGAGAGCGGAGAGATTGGTCTGCCTGTCAGCGAAACAGGTCTGGTGTTGCCCTGCGGTGCAACTGGACGCTGGATTTCGGATTAACCGCTATTTTTGATAGGATAGGATATGAGGAAGAGTCATGACCAATATTATTGAAACGCGGAATCTGGAGTTTTCGTATCCAGCAGATGAGGAGGGCATGGCACCACTGGCCGCGTTGCGTGGTGTGAATGTCGCCATCGAGAAGGGGAGCTTCGTGGTCGTACTGGGGCACAACGGCTCTGGTAAGTCCACCTTGGCCAAGCATATGAATGCGGTTCTGTTGCCCACGGGGGGACAAGTCTATGTGTCTGGCATGGACACGGCGGACGATGCCCTGCTGTTGGATATTCGTCGCAGTGTCGGCATGGTGTTCCAGAACCCCGATAATCAGCTGGTCGCCAATGTCGTGGAGGAAGATGTCGCTTTTGCCCCTGAAAATCTCGGCGTTCCCTCCGAGGAGATTCGTCGCCGTGTGGATAATGCACTCAAGGCGGTCGGCATGGAGCAGTTTATGCTTCACGCGCCCCATCAGCTCTCTGGCGGTCAAAAACAGCGCATCGCCATTGCTGGTGTCATTGCGATGGAGCCAGAGTGCATCGTGCTGGACGAGTCCACCGCTATGCTCGACCCCGCAGGTCGCCGCGAGGTGTTGGACACCGTGCGCCGTCTAAACCGCGAAAAGGGGATTACCATTGTGCTGATTACGCACCATATGGACGAGGCCGCGATGGCTGACCGCCTGATTGTCATGGATGGCGGTGAAATGGTCATGGACGGTGTGCCTGCTGAAATTTTGACGCGCAGGGAAGAACTGCGCGCCATCGGACTGGATGTACCGCATACTGTGG
This sequence comes from Oscillospiraceae bacterium, assembly GCA_045645125.1. Lineage (GTDB taxonomy): Bacteria > Bacillota > Clostridia > Oscillospirales > Oscillospiraceae > Pelethomonas. Next base: position 4,137 of record JAZRID010000269.1, read on the forward strand.
ATTTACTCCACGGATTACGAGAGGACGGTTTTTCTGTTCCTGTCAATGCGTTGTCCGTTGCCGATTGCGCCGAGGCCATTTGCCGCGCGTTGCAGTAAGAGAATGAAAGAGGAAGATGAAAGTGGAACCCATCATTCGTGTGGAAAATCTGACCCATACTTACGGAGTCGATACGCCGTTCTGCCGCAGTGCGGTGCAGGGGATGAATCTCGAAATCCGTAAAGGGGAGTTTTTGGGTATCATCGGTCATACAGGGTCGGGAAAATCCACCCTGATTCAGCACCTCAACGGATTGTTAAAACCGACCAGTGGTACCATCTATTTGAACGGGCGTGATATCTGGGCAGACCCGAAAAAAATCCGTGAGGTTCGTTTTAAGGTCGGTCTGGTCTTTCAGTACCCCGAATACCAGCTGTTTGAGGAAACTTGCTATAAAGATATCGCCTTTGGCCCGAAAAATATGGGGCTGAAAAGCGATGAAATTGACCGCCGTGTTCGTTCTGCCGCTGCCTTTGCCGGTTTAAGCGAGGAACTGTTGGAGAAATCACCCTTTGACCTCTCAGGTGGACAGAAACGCCGTGTTGCCATCGCTGGTGTCATTGCAATGGACCCAGAGGTGTTGATTCTCGATGAACCCTCCGCAGGACTGGACCCCAAGGGCCGCCGTGACCTGTTGCGGAATATTCGAGAGTACCACGAACAGCGCGGTACAACGGTCGTCATGGTCAGTCACAGTATGGACGAGGTTGCGGAAAATGTCGACCGCATTATTGTGCTGTCGCAGGCTGGTGTCGTGATGAGTGGTACACCGCGCGAGGTGTTCAGTCGCGCACAGGAGCTGGTGGATGTGGGATTGAATGTCCCACAGGTGACCCAGATTGCACTGGAACTGCGCCGCCGTGGGGTGGAGATTGACGAGGCGGTGTATACCGTTGCCGACCTGCGCCGTGCGCTCGGTGCCTTGCGGAAAGGGGGACGCTGATGCTCAAAGATATTACACTGGGGCAGTATTTCCCTGGAAATTCTGTCGCCCACAAACTTGACCCACGCACAAAGCTGATTTTGACGGTGCTGTATATTGTGGGGCTGTTTACTGCAAAGTCCTTTTTGTCCTATGGCTTACTGGTCGCCCTATTGATTCTTGCGGTCAAAGTGTCTGGCGTGAAACCGAAAGCATTGTTTCGTGGTCTGAAACCTGTGCTAATCATCATCTGCTTTACGGCGGTGTTGAATCTGTTTTATACACCAGGCGAGGAATTGGTGCATTTCTGGATTTTCAAGATTACAAAAGAGGGTATCTTTACCGCATTTTTCATGGTGCTTCGTATTGCCATGCTCATCATGGGAACTTTTCTGCTGACCTATACGACCAGTCCCATTGCGCTGACGGACGGTATGGAAACGCTCCTCGGTCCCTTGAAGAAGATTAAAGTCCCTGTTCACGAACTTGCTATGATGATGTCGATTGCACTGCGCTTTATCCCTACACTGATTGAGGAAACGGATAAGATTATGTCGGCGCAGAAAGCGCGCGGTGCGGACTTTGAAAATGGTAGTCTGATGGACCGTGCGAAAGCACTGGTGCCGATTCTGGTTCCGCTGTTTATTTCTGCGTTCCGCCGTGCCGATGAGTTGGCCGTTGCGATGGAGTGCCGTTGCTATAACGGCGGTGAGGGCAAGACGAAACTGCATGTACTCCACTACGCAAGTCGGGATTATATCACCCTCGTAGGGGGGATTTTGTCGGTCGTGGCAGTCATTGTACTGGCTTCCTTTGGTTTGTAAGGAAACTGAGTGGCGGTATATTCTGTGCATACTGTACAAAATCGGAAAATTTTTTAAAAATTTTTCGATTTGTGCTTTAATTGCCAAAAGCTATGTGATATACTACGCACATAAAGTTCGGGGTTGTGTGGAAAATACCGTGTCCTCGCGCCGGACTGAAGGGGAAATTTAGAGATTGAGGGGGAAATGTGTATGCTAAAGATTAAAGTAAGTCAATCAAAAATGGTGAATTTCCTAGGAGTCTTTACCGTAGGATTAGTGTTTGCCTTCTGTGCGTCTGTGGTGTTGATTAACCTCGCCAACGGGCATCTGAATGATGCGTATGAGAATCTGCACAATCTGACTGTGTATACCGATGGGTTCGGTGATGCGTCCGCCTATCTGACCGATGAGGTGCGCGCTTATGCGGCCAGTGGCGAACAGGTCCACTATGACAACTACTGGAATGAGGTCTATACCGCCCAGAACCGCGAAAAGAATGTTGAGGCCGCCAAGGAAATCGGTCTGACCGAGGATGAACTTGCACTATTGGATGAGATTGCCTCTATCTCTGACAACCTCATCCCTCTTGAGGAGGAGGCGATGGATTATGTTGCCGCCGGTCAGAAAACCAAGGCAATTGACATCGTTTACGGCAAACAGTATAACGATGGTGTCGCCAAGATTACGATGAAGATTGTGACCTTGCAGAACTCGGTTGCAAACCGCGAACAGCACAATATTGATACACAGGCTGGCTTTATCAGCATTGTGTCGGTCGTTTGCTATGTTCTGGCTTTCTTGGTTGTCTGTGCACTGATTGGCTTTGTGGGTTACTTCAAGTCCAATGTCATGGCACCTGTTTTGCAGATTACCGATGCGATGGCTGAACTGGCTGATGGTAATCTTGCGGTTGAACTGGCTCTGGAGCCAGACGACACTGAGATTGGCCGTACCGTCGGTGCTATCCAGAAGCTCAAGCAGTTCCAGAACGATGTCATCGGTGATATGGATGCCCTGTTGGTCGAGATGGCGAACGGTAACTTCAATATCGCCACCAAAATCGGCGATGCCGCCTATCTGGGTGATTACAGGAATCTGCTGATGTCCATACGAAAGATGAACCGTACCCTCAGTACTACGCTGTCTGGCATTGAGATGGCGGTTGACCAGGTCGACATGGGTAGTGACCAAGTCGCTAACGGTTCTCAGGCTCTGGCACAGGGTACGACCGAGCAGGCCAGTGCCATTCAGGAGCTGTCTGCTACCATTGCAGAACTGACCAACCATGTGCAGAAGAATGCAGATAATGCTATCGAGGGTAGCAAAATGGCTGCCGAGGCAGGTGCTGGCGTGCAGGAGAGCAATCAGTACATGAATCAGCTGATGCGTGCGATGTACGAGATTAACGAAACTTCCAATGAAATCAATAAGATTATCAAAACTATCGACGATATCGCATTCCAGACCAATATTCTCGCACTGAATGCCGCCGTTGAGGCCGCACGCGCTGGTGCTGCTGGTAAGGGATTTGCCGTCGTTGCTGACGAGGTTCGTTCTCTGGCCGCTAAGAGTGCAGAGGCCGCAAACAATACCACTGCGCTGATTGAGAGTACTGTGCAGGCTATCAACAACGGTATGCGCGTTGCTGAGGAAACTGCCAAGTCTTTGGATAGTGTTGTGGAGAAGGCAAGTGTCGTCGCCGCTAAGATTGACGAAATTGCTACTGTGTCTGAGGAGCAGGCCAGTGCCATCCAGCAGATTAACACGGGTATCGACCAGATTGCATCCGTTGTCCAGACCAACTCCGCTACCGCAGAGCAGTCTGCGGCGGCCAGTGAGGAGCTGTCCAGTCAGGCTGGCATGGTGAAGGATATGGTCAACAAGTTTAAGTTGAGAAAGGACAGCACGATTGCTTCCACTCCCACCTATAGTACCGCCACCACTGCCAGAGAGAGCAGAAATTTCTCCGCAGGTTCCAGTTACGGCGATAAATATTGATACCATTCCTACATCAGTTTCCACAGGGGTGTCGCAAAGGCGATGCCCCTGTATTTTTTTGCTTTTGTCGTAGGAAAACGAAAAGAAATGCTTGCTCTTTAATGCAAAAAAGTGTATAATGAAAGAACTTATTTATAATACAGGGATAGGAAGTGATAGTATGGAGAAGAAGAATAAAATAAAAGGTCTAAAAATTGGTGTTTTTAATACAGGGATGATTGTGATTAGTTGTATCGTGTATCTCTGCCTGCTGACGGCGACTACATTCGCCTCCCAAAACTATGAACAGTTAGTACTGATTACCGATACCCATATTCGGATGGAGGACGCGGCGAAAGATATTATGCGCGCATCGGACTACCTCACCGAGCAGGTGCGACTGTATACGCAGACGCTCGACTTGAAGCATGCACAGCTCTATTTCGAGGAGGCCGATATGACGCGCCGTCGGGAAAATGCACTGGAGTTGATGCAGAACTCTTCTGTGGACCCAGAACGCGAGGAAAGTTTGGCACAGGCGGTGCAATACTCCAACGAGTTGATGATTCGAGAGTTTTATGCCATGAAGCTGATTGCTGTAGCGGAGGGGCATGGGGGCGATGCGTTGCCAGCACAGGTAAATGCTGTCGTACTGGAGGATTCCGATGCGCGTCTGAACCCTGCTGCAAAGATTGACAAGGCGCGTGCCCTGTTGTTTGACCAGTATTATCAGGATATGAAAAATAAAATCTATAGCCATCTCGACTACTTCACACAGGGCGTGTTAGATACGACGGAGCATCGTCTAGTGGATGGACTGGATACCCTCTCCCATTCGATTCGTACCCAGCGTCTGTTGCTTACGGTTCTTGTTGCCCTGAACGGTATCACTTTTTTGGTGATTACACTGTTGGTCGTCAAGCCACTCAAAATCTACTTACAGTGTGTACAGGAGCGTACCTTGTTTCAAATTACAGGCGCGTATGAATTTAAGTATCTGGCACAGGTATACAATGAGATCTATATCCGCAGTAATTCCCTCGCCGCCAGTGAGGCATTTCTACGCACACAGGCGGAACACGATGCACTGACAGCGGTTTTGAACCGCTATATGTTTCAGCAGGTCAGTGAGCTATTGAAAGACAGTAGCGCAACGCTTGGCCTAGTCCTCATTGATGTGGATAAATTTAAGGATGTCAACGACACCTATGGCCACATCGCTGGCGACCGTGTGTTGATTCGCGTGGCGGAGCATCTGATGAAGTGCTTCCGAGAGACGGACTATGTATTCCGTATCGGTGGCGATGAATTTGCCGCTATCCTGCCATCGGTCAAGCCAGAAAAGGCGGAGCGCATTCGCGAAAAGTTGTTGCGCCTCAATCACAAGTTAGCGCACCCGGAGGAGGGGGAAATCCCAGTCACTTTGAGCATCGGTGTTGCATTTTCCACCAGTGGATATCAGGACAGTCTGTTGAAACAGGCGGATCAGGCGATGTATGTCGTCAAGGAAAACGGACGCAACGGCTGTATGATTTACACCGAGAACATGGCGGAGCAGTAATGTCCTTGTCACAACTATAATGTATACCAGAAAGGTGGAGTTGAGTTATCTTGAAAAAACAGTTTACAGAAAAACTACGCGAAGCGGTTTTTGCGGTGGCCCCCGTTGTCGGTATTGTGTTGGTGCTGTGCCTGACCATAGTTCCGACAAGTGCACAATTTATCACGGCATTTCTCTTAGGTGCTGGTCTGCTTATTTTGGGCATGATTTTCTTTACACTGGGCGCTGACATCTCTATGATGCGGATTGGTCAGACCATCGGTTCCCATCTGACCAAGTCCAGAAATATCCCCATGATTGCACTGGTCTGTTTTGTCCTCGGTGTGATTATCACTATCGCGGAGCCAGACCTGCGCGTGTTGGCGGAATCTGTTCCCATTGTGGAAACTGGTGTGATGATTATTGCGGTGGCAGTCGGTGTTGGTCTGTTCCTTACGGTTTCGTTCTTCCGTGTCCTGTTGCAGGTCAGACTGTCCTATATCCTGTTCGCCATGTATGCAGTGGTGTTCGTGCTGGCCTTGTCACCGCTGATTCCCAACGACTTTGTTGCGGCGGCCTTTGACTCTGGCGGTGTCACTACAGGCCCGATTACCGTCCCGTTTATCATGGCATTGGGTGTCGGTCTTGCATCCGTCCGTGGTGATAAAACCTCCGCAGAGGACAGCTTCGGTCTGGTTGCCCTTTGTTCGGTCGGCCCCATTCTCACAGTTCTCATTCTCGGTGCATTTAATGATACCTCTGGTATTGTCGCTGGGTCGGAGGCTCTGGTACAGTATGAAACTTTCGGTGCGGTGTTTCGTGCCTATTTGAGGGCATTCCCACACTATGTTGAGGAAGTTTTCATGGCACTGTTGCCGATTATCGCCTTTTTCGTGGTGTTCCAAATTTTCTCGCTCAAGTTGGACCGCAAAGAGGTAACAAAAATCTTTGTCGGTATGGGCTATACATATGTCGGTCTGGTGCTGTTCCTCACGGGTGTCAATGTTGGTTTTATGCCGATGGGTACTTTCATCGGACAGGG
>JAZRID010000270.1:0-1724 GCA_045645125.1 Oscillospiraceae bacterium
AGCAGGCCGCCGCTACCGAACAGCTGTCCGCCGCTATCGAGGAAGTCAACCACGATATCCAGTCCTGCTACGACAAGGCCATCGATGCTAAGAATATCACCGACAATGCTGGTCAGCAGTTGGAAGAGGCCAACATCCACATGAATCAAATGCTGTCCGCAATGGATGAAATCAGCAATAGCTCTCAGGAAATCAGCAAAATCATCAAGACCATTGAGGATATCGCATTCCAGACCAATATTCTCGCACTGAATGCCGCCGTTGAGGCCGCTCGTGCTGGTGCTGCTGGTAAGGGCTTCGCCGTTGTCGCAGACGAAGTGCGTAGTCTGGCTGGCAAATCCGCCGAGGCGTCCAAGAACACCTCTGCGTTGATTGAGTCCTCGATTAGTGCCGTTGCGAAGGGTGTTAAGTTTGCACAGGACACTGCCAAACAGATGAAGGTTGTTGAGGAATGTGCTTCTCAGACGATGGAACATATTGTAGAAGTTTCTGAGCTGTCTGAGCGTCAGGCACACGCGATGGAGCAAATCAACCAGAATGTTACGCAGATTGCCGCAGTCGTTGCCGCAAACTCCGCTACCGCCGAGGAATCCGCCGCCGCCAGCGAGGAGCTGTCCGGACAGGCCGCCCTCCTGCGTGAGCTGACCACCCACTTCTCTCTGCGTGATATGAGAGATGCCGTTGCTGGCACATCCATCCACTAATATCCCTACATAAATACTAAAAAGCTCCCTCGTCAGAGGGGGCTTTTTTCTTACCCAAAACCCTTAATAGATAAAAAAATAACCCTTGACTGATACAGTTTGCCGACCTGCACAGCCAAGGGTTACTGATTATTCTTAGTATCTAACATCAGTTTAACCTCTCTTTCATTAGGATATCAGAATGGAGGATAGAAAACACCAAAAGCTTATACCGTATTATTTAAGTTGTACATCGGGTATCACCTCTTTCTGGTTATACTATAGCATAGCAGATAGGAATTTGCAATACGCAATACTGCACTAATTTAAATAAATAAAGTTGTGCAAAACAACAAGAGGGGTGTCGCACAGACGCAAACACCCCTCCCCCTGCTCCCTATTACATAAAGATAGGAAGCAGGAATCCCATCACGATGGAAAAAACCAACAGACCAATGATGATACGAGAAATGAGCTGTGTCACCTTCTTGTTCAGCATAGGGCATCCTCCTCACTCAATAGTTTTTTAATTGCCTTTTCCGCTTTGGAACGCGGTAGCATCAGCTCATGGCCACAGCCACTACATTTCAGCTTAATGTCCATCCCAATCCGCAGAATTGTCCAGATTTTGCTCCCACAGGGATGTTGTTTTTTTAATTCGACTTTCTGATTCAGTTTCAAATCCATGCAAAAATCTCCTCAAATGGGGGACTGCGTTTTGATTTTGTCCCAATAGGATTTCGCCGCCTGTTCGGTCTTGTTGTCGCCGTAGTGGTAGTAGGTCGTTCCCACCAACGCATCGGGGAGATACTGCTGTTTGACCCAGTGGTGGGTATAGTCGTGGGGATAGCGGTAATTTTGGTCACGCTCCTGTCCTGTAGTGTCGGCGTGGACATTCTGCAACTCGCGCGGAATATCCCCCGTCTTACCTGCACGGACATCCGCCCACGCCTCCCCAATCGCCTGATGGACTGTGTTCGACTTCGGCGCCGTCGCCAACAAAATGGTTGCCTGTGCCAAGGGGAGCTGTGCTTCAGGAAT
>JAZRID010000271.1:0-1229 GCA_045645125.1 Oscillospiraceae bacterium
CCCAGACCTCCGCGCCTGGAAGTTCCTATGCGTCCCTCTGGGGGAATCTGGGGGGCGGCAGTGTATCCACAGGTTGGGTTGCTGAAAGCAATACGCAGGTGCTGGACACTTCTGTGGCTAACGGCACGAGAGAGAAGTATACGACGCTGTTGGGCGATGGCAAGGACGAAGTGACGCTGATGGTGTACCTCTGCGGTACCGACCTGGAATCTCGCAACCAGATGGCCACCATGGACCTGCAGGAGATGTTGAACGCGGACATTGGGGAACAGGTGAATCTGCTCATTTACACAGGCGGCTGCAAGCAGTGGCGCAACGATGTGCTGGACAGCAGTACGAATCAAATCTGGCAGGTCACAGACGAGGGATTGGTCTGTCTTCAGAAGGATGTGGGCAGTGTATCGATGACGGATCCCGATACCTTGTCGTCTTTTATTCGCTGGTGCGCGGACAAGTTCCCTGCAAACCGCAACGCGCTGATTTTCTGGGACCACGGCGGAGGGTCCGTCAGTGGTTTCGGATATGACGAAAAATTTCAGGCCAGCGGTTCCATGAGCTTGGCGGAGATTGACAAAGCCTTGACAGATGGCGGCGTGCAGTTCGATTTTGTAGGTTTTGACGCATGTTTGATGGCTACGGCTGAAAACGCCTTGATGCTGACCAAGCATGCAGACTACATGATTGCCAGCGAAGAAACGGAGCCTGGCATCGGTTGGTATTATACGAACTGGCTGACCATGCTTTCCCAAAACACCTCCGTATCCACACTGGAGCTTGGCAAGAAGGTCATTGATGACTTTGTGGAAACCTGCGCGCAAAAATGTGCTGGACAATCCACCACACTCTCCATCGTGGACTTGGCAGAAGTGGAAGCCACAGTTCCCAAGGCATTGGCGGCTTTTTCCAACAACACCTATGAACTGATGAAAAACAATGCGTATGCACAGGTCTCCAATGCCAGAAGTGGCAGTCGTGAGTTTGGTGCTTCCAGCCGAATCGACCAGGTGGACCTTGTTCATCTGGCAAAGAATATGAATACTGAGGAGGGTGAAGCACTGGCAAAAGCATTGCTGGGCACTGTCAAATACAACCGAACCTCTGCCAACATGACCAATTCCTATGGCATTTCCATTTATTTCCCCTTCCGAAAGGCATCTATGGTGGACAGCGCGGTAGATACCTATGCGCAGATTGGCATGGATGACGAGTATACGCGTTGCATCAAAGCG
>JAZRID010000272.1:0-2362 GCA_045645125.1 Oscillospiraceae bacterium
AAGAACCGCAACAAGCGTTTCTACTAAGATAAAAACGACACGGTGTGAAGTGCATCGTGTCGTTTTTTGTTTATCACAATTGATACAAGAATAAATGAATCTCCACTTCAACGCAGTTACGCTGAAGTGGAGATTTTTGTATATAGTTCGGTATTTGTCCTTCTTTCTTAGTCCCTGAAGTACAAATCTCTGGTATAAACCTTATCCAGTGCGTCTGCGATATCCTCACTGTAGCGATTGGCGATGATAACATCGCTCATCTGCTTGAACTCGTCCAAATCACGAACCACGCGACTGTTGAAGAAGTTGTCCTCCTTCATGGTCGGCTCATAAATCACGACCTCGATGCCCTTTGCCTTGATGCGCTTCATAACACCTTGGATAGAGGACTGGGGGAAGTTATCACTGCCCGCCTCCATCGTCAGACGGTACACACCGACAATCTTCGGCTTCTTGGCAATGATTTGGTCGGCAATAAAGTCCTTGCGCGTACTATTTGCGGACACGATGGCAGAAATAATATTCTGCGGCACATCGCTGTAGTTTGCCAACAGCTGCTTGGTGTCCTTGGGCAGGCAGTAGCCACCGTAGCCAAAAGAGGGGTTGTTGTAATGACCACCGATTCTCGGGTCAAGACCAACACCCTCAATGATGGACTTGGTATCCAACCCTCTGACCACGGCATAAGTATCCAGTTCATTAAAGAAGCTGACGCGCAAAGCGAGATAAGTATTGGCAAACAGCTTGACTGCCTCTGCCTCGGTGGGATTCATGTAGCGAATCTCAATATTCTCCTTGATGGCACCCTGCTGGAGCAGACCTGCAAAGGTCTCCGCCGCCTTGTGCAGTCTAGCGTTTTTCACAGGCACACCGACGATGATACGGCTGGGATAGAGGTTGTCGTACAGAGCCTGTCCCTCGCGCAAAAACTCGGGGCTGAACAGGATATTATCGCAACAGAAGTCCTCGCGTACCTTTTCCGTGAAACCAACGGGAACGGTGGATTTGACAATCATAATGGCATCGGGGTTGACGACAATCACCTGCTCAATGACGGACTCCACACTGGAGGTATCAAAGTAGTTCTTGCTGGGGTCGTAGTTGGTGGGCGTGGAGATGATGACGAGTTCTGCATCGCGATACGCGGATACGCCATCCGTCGTGGCGGTCAGATGCAGTTCTTTGGTCGCCAGATACTCCTCAATCTCCTTGTCCACAATGGGGGACTTTTTGTTGTTGAGCATCTCGACCTTTTCAGGGATGATGTCAACGGCAGTAACTTGATTGTGTTGTGCCAACAAAATGGCCATAGACAGACCGACATAGCCGATTCCTGAAGAGGTTACTTTCTCCAAACCATCTTGTTCACTACGCCAGTATAGGACTGAATAATCTTCACGACCTTAGTAGAGACATTCTCTTCCACATAGTCTGGCACGGGAATCCCATGATCAGCATTCTTATTCATATCCACTGCGGTGGTAACAGCCTGAAGCAAGCTCTTTTCATCAATACCTGCCAAAACAAAGCAAGCCTTATCCAATGCCTCAGGACGCTCCGTGGATGTACGGATACAAACCGCTGGGAATGGGTGTCCTACACTGGTAAAGAAGCTGGATTCTTCAGGCAGCGTGCCACTATCCGAGACAACAGCAAATGCATTCATCTGCAAACAATTGTAGTCGTGGAAACCGAGAGGTTCGTTTTGGATGACGCGCGAATCAAGCTGGAAACCAGACTTCTCCAAGCGCTTACGGCTTCTCGGATGGCAGGAATACAGGATAGGCATATCGTATTTTTCCGCCATCTTATTGATTGCGTTGAACAGAGACAGGAAATTCTTTTCCGTATCAATGTTCTCCTCGCGGTGGGCAGACAGGAGAATGTATCGCCCCTTTTCAAGACCAAGACGAACATGTATATCGCTAGCCTCAATCTCAGCCAAATTCTGATGCAGAACTTCTGCCATAGGAGAGCCCAATGCAAATACGCGTTCCCTAGGTACTCCGTTCGTATAAAGGTTAAATCTAGACTGTTCAGAATATGTTATGTTGACATCGCTAATAATATCAATCATACGACGAATACTTTCTTCTGGAACACATTCATCCATACATCGATTTCCCGCTTCCATATGAAATATTGGGACATGAAGTCTTTTGGCAGAAATGACCGACAGACAAGAATTTGTATCACCGATAATCAGCAATGCATCTGGCTGAATCTGCGCCATCAGCTTATAGGAACAGTTAATAATATTTCCCACAGTTGCACCGAGGTCATCTCCTACCGCATCCATACAGACCTCAGGGTCCGCAAGCTTCAAATCTTTGAAAAACACACCATTGAGATTATAGTCATA
>JAZRID010000273.1:0-2130 GCA_045645125.1 Oscillospiraceae bacterium
AAAGTCACCTATGTCGATTTGCTCGGTCTGGATGGCTGTCGCACGGTGGTCGAGCGCGAAACAGAGCAGGCGGTGGCGATGCTTGCCGACTTTGCAAACAACGAATTTCTCTGTTGCTTTGCCCGACAGCTTGCGGAAAGGAGAATGTAAGCGGTGTACTTTGGGATGTTGACGACGAACCCTGTCATTGACGGCGCACTGTTTGCATGGTTTCTGGCGCAGGTGATTAAAGTCATTTTGGACTTGATTCTGCTGCGGAAATTTGATGTGAAACGCTTTGTGTCCAGTGGCGGTATGCCCAGTAGCCACTCCGCGATGGTGGTGGCCTGTACGGTCGCGATTGGCAAGCTGTACGGCATTGGTGCGCCGACTTTTGCCTTGTCGGTGGTCTTTTCCGCCGTGGTCATGTACGATGCCTGTAATGTACGGCGCAGTGCTGGCGACACCGCGCGTCTGGTCAACCAACTGCTCGCCCATGTGGAGCGGTTGACCGCAGAGGATTTCGCGGAGGACCTGAAAGAAGTCATGGGTCACACCCCACTGCAAGTGCTGATGGGTGCCCTGTTGGGACTGGGCGTGGGACTGTTGGTATAATAAAATAGAACTAGGAGTATAGGTATGAAAATTCTGGTAACAGCATTTGACCCGTTTGGGGGAGAGCAGGTCAATCCTGCACAGCAGGCCGTGGAACGCCTTGCGGATACCATCGGTGGGGCAGAGATTCACAAGTTGATTATTCCGACCGTATTCGGAAAAGCGTCCGAGCATGTGCTGGCGGAGATGGACAATCTGCGCCCCGATGCTGTGATTTGCGTGGGGCAGGCAGGTGGTCGCCGTGCCGTGACCCCTGAGCGCGTCGCCATCAATGTCATGGATGCCTCTATCTGCGACAACGCAGGACAACAGCCCACCGACGAGCCGGTGGTGGCAGACGGCCCTGTGGCATATTTCAGCACGCTCCCCATCAAGACGATGGTGCAGGCCATCCGCGACGCAGGTCTGCCAGCCGATGTTTCCAACAGCGCAGGTACTTTCGTCTGCAACAGCTTGCTGTATAGCGTGTTGCACCATGCCAACCTGCATATGCCCGATACCCGTGCGGTCTTTGTCCATGTGCCGTACATCCCCGAGCAGACAGTAGGGAAAGAGGGCGTTGCCTCCATGCCGTTGGAGGATATCGTCCGCGCCTTGACCGCCGCCATCGAGGGGATTCAGTAACCAAAAACGGTAGATTTTGCAGGAAACTTTGCTTGCTATTTGGTTAATTTTGTTGTAAAATAGAAGTGTTAGGCATCGGTGCGAATCCACCGCACCGAAAAATATATATATCCATAAGGAGATTGTTGCTATGCAGTACCAGAGTATGACCCCTGCTCAGTTGCAGGCTGAGCGCGAAACTGTCGCAAAGAAGTTTGAGGAGCTGAAGGCTAAGGGTCTGAAACTGGATATGTCCCGCGGTAAGCCCGGTAAGGCACAGTTGGATTTGGTCAGCGATATTTTGACCATCCTCAACACCACCGAGCAGTGCGTCGTCGAGGGCTTGGATGTCCGCAACTACGGCGAACTGGAAGGTCTGCCCTGCGCCAAGCGTTACTTTGCCGATGTCCTCGGCTGTAAGCCTGAGGAGTGCTTCGTTGGCGGTAATGCCAGCCTCACCCTCATGTACGATACCATTTCCAAGGCATTTACCCACGGCCTGCTCCACAGTGAGCGTCCTTGGTGCAAGGAGGAGAAGGTCAAGTTCCTCTGTCCTGCTCCCGGCTATGACCGCCACTTCAAGATTACCGAGTCCTTTGGTATGGAACTCATCACCATCAACATGACCGAAACTGGCCCCGATATGGATGCTGTCGAGGAGGCTGTGAAAGACCCTGCTGTGAAGGGTATGTGGTGCGTGCCCAAGTACTCCAACCCCGAGGGCGTTATCTACAGCGAGGAAACTATTCAGCGTATCGTCAACCTCAAGCCCGCCGCCCCCGACTTCCTGCTCATGTGGGATAACGCCTACTGCGTCCACGAGTTCGACGGCGACTTCGTGCCCTTTGCCGATATCCTGACTCTGTGCCGTGAGGCAGGCAATCCCGATATGGTCTTCGAGTATGCCTCCACCTCCAAGGTCACGCTGCCCGG
>JAZRID010000274.1:0-4044 GCA_045645125.1 Oscillospiraceae bacterium
CGTCGTGATAATGTGCTGGTATTTGGACGCTCTGCATCTGGTACACCGACAGATATCGGTACCATCGAACGACAGGCACAGGGGCGATTCTTCTACACCCTTCTGGAACGGCGCAGTGTGGACGCAACGGGGCGGTTGACCATCCGCAATACACTGTATCGCTCCGATGTAGCAGGGACACTGGGGTATCCCGTACCGTTGGAAAGCCTTGTGCAATATGAAGCACTTGCGGAAGAATACACTTTTCCCATGCCTTTGGGTGGTCTGGGATTGGTGTACATGAGAATGGAAACCGTCAATTGTGTGGACGGTTCGGCGGATGGTGTTTCGGTCTATGCCCCTGCGGTGGGATTGATTCACAACATCGACCGCAATGAGGCTCTGATGAATGGCGAATTTGAGCGTGGACAGAGCAAAGTATTTGCCTCCGCTGACCTGATGACCCGTGATAAAAACGGACGGCGCAGGTTCTCGGATGATATCTTTGTAGCACTGGATGAATCGCCAGAGGAAATTGGTGTCACAATTTTTTCCCCAACGCTTCGTGAACAGTCGTTCTTAAATCGAAAGGCAGAGTATCTCCGCAATGTAGAATCTGTGATAGGCATTAAACGCGGACTTCTCAGTGAGGTGGAGGCGCAGGAGCGTACAGCGAAAGAAATTACCAGTAGCGAGGGCGATTACAATTTGACCATTACCGACCTACAGGGGATTTGGAGCAATGCGGTGCAAACTGCTGTGAAGCTCTGTGGAACGCTGGGCAAGCTGTACCGTATGCCAGATGCACATGAGGTTGCGGAGGATGCAGTCACACTGGATTTCGGCAATGGTGTTTTGTTCGATGAGGAAAAGACTTGGACAAATTACCTCGACATGGTTGCTCGTGGTCTGTTGAAACCCGAAATTGCGGTAGGCTGGCGGTTCAATATGCCGACAGAGACAGAAAGTGACCGCAGAAAAGTCAGGGAAAAGTATATGCCACAGTTACAAAACTTTGTAGACGGTGATGTGTGATGCTGACACCAGAACAAATTGCGGCACTACAGGACCGCGCAGAGCAGATTACCGAGCCAATCACTGAGTTTTTGTTAGAGGAGATTGCACGGCGCATCTCTGAGGCTGGACAACTTACCAGTACCGCGTCGTATCAAATTTGGGTAACGCAGAATCTCGGTGTTAGTCAGAGGAAAATCAAGAAGCGGCTCAAAAAACTCCTAAAGGTTTCTAATCGAGAACTGCGTCAGCTACTCACGCAGTCCGCAGAGGTTGGTTACAACTTCGATATTCAGAATCTCCCACAGGTGCAGGCGGTGCTATTCCACCGGAATACGGTCTTACAGCAGATTGTTTCGGCGGCGGTGGCGTTGGCACAGGAAGATTTCAGCAATCTCGTTCAGACAATGGGAATGATAGACCCTTACGGCAATGCACTGCCGTTGCAGGACGCATACCACAGTTGCACAGATTTTGCCTTTCAGCAGGTCATTACTGGTGCGACGGATTATAATACCGCGATTCGGCAGGCGACAAAGAACCTTGCCAATCAAGGTCTTTTGGTGATTGACTACGAGAGCGGATATACAACCACGCTGGAGGCGGCGGTTCGACGGAATATCATGGGCGGTCTGGGTCTGATGCAGGAGAAAATCAGTCAGCAGAATCACGACGATTTTGGGTGCAACGGTTGGGAGATTTCAGCCCATGCCAACAGCGCACCAGACCATGAGCCTATCCAAGGCAAGCAGTACAGCGATGTAGAGTACAGTAGTCTGAACCACTCGTTGGTGCGTCGGATTGGCACACTCAACTGCGGTCATGCCGCTTTCCCTATCATCATGGGTGTGGATGAACCACAGTACACTGCCGAGGAATTGGAAAAGATGCGACAGGATAACAAGAACGGCGTAACAGTGGACGGCAAGCACTACACTGGTTATGAAGCAACACAGATGCAACGGAAGATAGAGCGCGCTATGCGCCGCGAGAAACGGCGTATTCTGACCGCTAAAGCTACGGGGGATACAGAGGGACTATCCGTAGCGCAGACGCGCCTACAGCGTCTTAGACAGGAGTATGTACGATTTTCCAAGTCGGCAGGACTACGCACGCAGAACGAACGGGCACAGGTGGCTGGTTTTGGACATAGGGAAGCAATGGGTGCAAGGAACGCAGGAGACAATATCAACGCAAGAAAAAGATAACGGAGAAAGGAAGCGTATGAAGCGAGAATTTTTGGAAAATTTGAAAGTGGGTGAGCAGGCACTCCCGAAAGAAATCGTTGATGTCATCATGGAGGAGAACGGCAGGGACATCGAGGCGGCCAAGAAGCCGTTTGCCGATTATGATGCCATCAAGGAACAATTGGAAACCGCTAAAAACGGTCTGAAAGCCTTTGATGGCGTGGATGTTACCAAGCTCAACGACAAAATTGCCGAACTCACTGGTCAGCTTTCTGCCAAAGATGAAGAATGGCAGAAAAAGATTGCCACTATGGAGTTTGACAACATGGTGAAGGATGCCATTACTGCCGCCAAAGGCAAAAACCATAAGGCCATCGCCGCTTTGCTCGATTTGGATACGCTAAGAGCAAGTAAGAACCAAGCGGTAGACTTGCAGAACGCACTGGACGCTGTGGAGAAAGAAAATGGCTATCTGTTCGGTGACGACCAGACACCGCCACCCTACTCAGCAGGAACTGGGAGCAACGGGAACAGTGCGTATCACGCAGAAGATTCCCTGCGCGCGGCGATGGGTCTGTCTGCCAAAAAGTAATCTGAACATAGAAAGGAACATGAATTATGCCTAACAACATCGTATTGGCGAAGAACTACCTTGCACTGCTCGACGAGGTCTACCGCTCCGCGTCTGTTACTGCGGACCTCACCTCGGATGCCACGCTCATCCGCGCTGGTGCCAATGTCAACGAACTGGTTTATCCCCAGATTAGCGTGACTGGACTTGGTAACTATGACCGCAACAGCGGATATACCAATGGCGCGGTAGATTTGGTCTGGAAAACTGCGACATTCAATTATGACCGTGGTACTAAGATTACCGTGGATACCATGGACAATCAGGAAAGTTTTGATTTGGCATTCGGCGCGGCTGGTGCCGCATTACAGCGTGAGAAAGTCGCGCCAGAAGCTGACGCATTCACTTTCGCTACACTGGCTGGAACCGATGGTATCAGTATCGGCACTGCCGCTACATTCGCAAACGCAGAGGACTTCCTTGCGGAATTGCTCATTGCCAAGAACAAGATGGATGAGGATGAAGTGCCTGAGGAGGGGCGTATCCTCTACGCTACCCCCACGCTGATGAATGCCATCCTTGCACTGGATACCACCAAGAGCCGTGAGGTACTGAACGCCTTTGCGGTTCGCAGAAAGGTACCCCAGAGCCGTTTTTACACCGCGATTGACCTGTTAGATGGTACGAGCAGTGGCGAGGAGGCTGGCCACTACAAAAAGGCGGCAGACGGTAAAGACATCAATTTTATGATTATCCATAAGCCTGCCATCATCAAGTGGGACAAGCATACCGCTGGCGATGTAATCGCCCCCCAGAACAACCCCAACTCCGACGGCTACATCCTCAAGTACCGTAAGTACGGTATCGTGGATGTGTACAAGAACAAGGTTTCGGGCATCTACCTCAGTCATAAAGAATGATGGAAGAAGCGCGTATGGTGGTCGAATATGCCTTCTACAGGGATACCTACCGTGGCGGCTCAATCTCCGAAACCGAGTGGTCAGCGTTTGAAGCGAGGGCGGCGGAACAACTTACACGCTTCAAAAGAATCTACACTGTGACTGCACCGAGCAAGGATGCGGAGAGCATGGCCGTCTGCGCTATGGCAGATGCAATCTGCTACTTCTCGGCGGCGGTCAACAGTGGCGGACAACTTTCCAGTGCGTCTATCGGCTCTGTGTCTGTGGGGTATGTGTCTACAAATGCTGTAGACCTATCCCTAAAGGCACAAGCGAAAGAGCTATACCGCTGTGCCGCCACTTATCTGGAAATCTATCGGGGGGTGGGGTGATG
>JAZRID010000275.1:0-2543 GCA_045645125.1 Oscillospiraceae bacterium
CTACCCATGTGGGTAAGCGTAAGGGCCGCGGTCACGGTACCGGTAACGGCAAGACCGCAGGTCGCGGTCACAAGGGCCAGGGCGCACGCAGCGGCGGCGGTGTCCGCGTCGGCTTCGAAGGCGGTCAGATGCCCCTGAGCCGTCGCGTTCCTAAGCGCGGCTTCAATAACATCTTCGCTAAGCCCCTGGAGATTATCAACCTGAGTGCCCTCAATGCCTTTGAGAACGGCGCAGTTGTTACTGCCGAGGCCCTCATCGAGAAGGGTATCCTGAACAAGTGCGAGTATGGCTACAAGGTTCTGGGCAATGGCAAGCTGACCAAGAAGGTCACTGTCGAGGCTTCCGCTTTCTCTAAGTCCGCTAAGGAGGCAATTGAGGCGGCCGGTGGTAAAGCGGAGGTAAAGTAAAATGCTCCAAACCGTACGCAAAGCATGGGCTATCCCCGAACTGCGTAAAAAAATCGTTTTTACGCTACTCATTCTCTTAATCTATCGTATCGGTAGCGCAATTGCAGTCCCCTATGTGGATACCAATATGTTGGGTGACTACCTCAACAGCATGGGTACCACAATTCTGGGTCTGTATAATGTGATGAGTGGTGGTGCCTTCGCACAGGCAACAGTCTTTGCGCTCGGTATCCAGCCCTATATCAATAGTTCCATTATCATTCAGTTGCTTACCATTGCAATCCCCGCACTGGAACGCTTACAGCGAGAAGGTGGCGAGGAAGGCAAGAAGAAAATGCAGCTTATCACGCGGTACGCCACCGTGGGTATCGCCGTGTTGCAGGCCATTGGTTATTACTTCTTGATGAAGAACCAGTTTGGTATCCTCACAAGCGAAGGTCTTTGGCCCGCTCTGGTTATCATCATTTCCTTCGTTGCTGGTTCCAGCTTCTTGATGTGGCTGGGTGAACAGTGCAACGAGTTCGGTGTCGGCAACGGTATCTCCATGATTCTGTTTGCTGGTATCCTATCCCGCGTCCCCGTGGGAATCTCCAACATCGTGGGTAGCATCTCCGCTGGTACGATGCACTGGGCTTGGACAATCTTTATGGTCATCGGTATTCTGCTGCTGATTGTGCTGATTGTTTTCGTTCACGATGCAGAGCGTCGTATCCCTGTCCAGTACGCTAAGCGTCAGGTCGGTCGTAGAATGTACGGCGGTCAGAGCAGTAACCTGCCCATGAAAGTGAATATGTCCGGCGTTCTGCCTGTCATCTTCGCGCAGTCTATCGCATCCCTGCCTGCTACTATTGCGGCATTCCTGCCTGCCCCCAAGGATGGTTCCTTCTGGGCGGTTGTGCTGAAAGCCATCGACAGCCAGTCTGTCCTGTACATGGTCGTTTACTTCATTATGATCATCGGCTTCAGCTACTTCTATGCTAGCATTCAGTTCAATCCCGTTGAGATTTCCAACAATCTCAAGCGCAACGGTGGCTTCATCCCTGGCTTCCGTCCGGGTAAGCCCACCAGTGATTTCATCGCTAAGGTTCTCGGCAAGATTACCCTGTTCGGTGCGATCTATCTGGGTATTGTGGCGATTGTTCCTCTGCTGGCCGGTAAAATCCTGCCCATCAATGTTGGCATTGGCGGTACCTCTGTCATCATCGTTGTCGGTGTTGCGCTGGAAACTGTCAATGTTCTGGAATCTCAGATGCTGATGCGTCAGTATAAGGGCTTCCTGGAGTAAGGAGAAATTTATGAACTTGATTTTATTAGGCGCACCCGGTGCTGGAAAGGGAACCCAGGCGGAGATTCTGTGTAAGAAGCTCAATATCCCGAGCATCTCCACCGGTAATATCCTGCGTGCCGCCATCAAGGATGGCACTCCCACCGGCATTCAGGCTAAGAGTTACATCGACGCCGGTCAACTGGTGCCTGATGAAGTCATCATCGGAATCTTAAATGAGCGTATCGCTTGTGGCGATTGTGCAAACGGGTTCATCCTCGACGGTGTGCCTCGCACAATCGCACAGGCGGAAGCCATGGAGAAGGCAGGTATCGAAATTGATGCCGTCATTGCCATCGAGATTTCCGAGGATGAGATTCTGCGCCGTATGAGCGGCCGTAGAGTCTGTGAGGCGTGTGGCTCTAGCTTCAATATGGACGCAATCCCTCCCAGAGTGGAAGGTGTCTGCGACAATTGTGGCGGAAAGCTGATTCAGCGCAAAGATGATACCCCCGAGACGGTGCATAAGCGTCTTGAGGTATATCATAAAGAGACAAAGCCCCTCGTTGGCTACTATGCCGAGCGTGGCTTGCTCAAAGTTGTGGAAACGACCGACAATAAGGAAGGAACTTTCCGCAGAATCATGGCACTGTTGGGGATGGAAGCATGATTGTTCTCAAATCCAGCCATGATATTGAACTGATGCGTCAGGCGGGTAAAATTACCGCGGCAGCTCGTGCTTTGGCAGGAGAAATGGTAGCCCCTGGCGTAACAACCCAAGAAATTGACAAAGCGGTACACCGGTTTATTAAGTCGCATGGCGCTGTGCCATCCTTTCTTAACTACCACGGTTACCCGGGAAGCATCTGTAT
>JAZRID010000276.1:0-1880 GCA_045645125.1 Oscillospiraceae bacterium
CATCAGCGCGAGAAGGTTATTGCAGTTCCGTGCCGCCCTCTCCTGAAGCCGCCTTCTCTCCATGTAGCTTTCCTCGTTGGTCACCTTGATGTTGTTCGCCGTCCATGCGTCCACATAGATGGCAAGCGCGATTCGGTTGATATCGTCAGTCAGCGACCTCTGATACTCAGGAAGAAAGATTTTCGAGTTCGCGGTGATGGTTATGGTGTAGTCGGCAAGGTCGAGGGCTTTCTCGATAACTTCGAGTCTTCCAGTCCCTCTCAAGCCTTCAGGTACAGACATTGGGCTGTCCTCCTTTTGATAGTTTTAGGGGTTACTCCTGCCGCGTGGCGACAGGAGATTATGAGATTAGCAGATTGCACAAACGGGGGCGAAGCGATATGCGTGGCTCGCGTAGTGGTAGTAGATGTAACCAGTCGAGTGCTGAATCCAAGGATTGTACGAGTAGTAGCGGTTCGCGCTACGCAAGCGCACAATCTGCGCGCTTGTTTTTGCATCAAGAGCGTAGGTGATGTACGCAGGGTTGATGTTGGTATCGTACCAGCCGTTAGGCTCGGTCTTGCCGACAGCGAGTCTCCAGTACTCAAAGGGTTCACCCTCAACACTATCGAGCTGTGGCTTTACATAAATCTGCTCAAGCGACGGTATGAAGAAGGTGTCGTAGGTGTCCTCGGTTGTGCCGATTTCGGTGTCCGTGACGGTGTTGAGCGCCGTGGTCACCTTGATGGGCTTCAAGCAGGAGAGGAACTCCTCGTCAAAGCCGCTCATGAAGCCTGCTTTGGTTGCGAGCTGGTCGGGAGCTACATCACCGAGATGCTGTGAAGTCCACCACTCGTTCACGCCTTTTGCGCTGTTCAGGAACTGACGGATAGCAGAGTGAGACCAGCGGTTGTAGCCGTAGTTCACAATGTAGCCAGTCGAGTCCTTGATAGACGAGTGATAGTAGACCTTCGAGGTCGGGATAGCGTCGCCGACAGCGTAGTCCGTTCCTGCCACAAGGAGCTTGTAGCGCGTCTTACCCTCGCCGTCCGTGTATGCTTCGTAGTAGTAATAGTCGCTCAAGAAGGAGCTTTCAGAAGCCTGCTCGTTCTCCTGATGGTCGAACTGCACACCGAAGGGAGTGCAGTAGTGCCATTGAAGGAACATGGCAGGAACTACAGAGCCGTTCTTGAGAGTGACATTCCCGAAGTGTACGATATCGAGCGGTACTTCGTAGGTCTTGTCTGCCGCTACATCCTTCCACGGAACGATGAGCTGGTCACCGACATGGAAAATCTCTGCCGCAAGACCCTCGCGCACGATATTGTGAATGTCCTTCCAGCTCGCCGCAAGCGCGTTGACAGAGCCGCGCGCCATAGCGCTGAGAAGTGCGTTCTGCTGACGGAGCGCGCCAGCGATTTCTTTGCCCGTTTCATCGAGCAGAATAGGTTTTATTACCTGACTCATGATTAGATATCCTCCTCAAAAGTGATATTGAGTTTTCCGTCGACCACAGTCAGACCGATGTCGAGAGACGCGACTGCCGCCTCCGCTCCAGCTTTCGCGGTTTCTGCCGCGCGCTGTGCCTCTTCAGCGAGGGACTGAGCCTTCTCGGCCGCCTCTTTCATCTTCTTGATGTCGCTGTAGTTGACTACATAGGGCAGGTCGGCAAGAGGTGTTTTGCCGTCGCCCATCTTGACAGCGTAAGTGCCGTCAGCCTGCTGAACATAGACTGTTTCGCCCTCGTAAGGAACGACTGCACCGTAGGTC
This sequence comes from Oscillospiraceae bacterium, assembly GCA_045645125.1. Lineage (GTDB taxonomy): Bacteria > Bacillota > Clostridia > Oscillospirales > Oscillospiraceae > Pelethomonas. The sequence continues at coordinate 1,750 of JAZRID010000276.1, forward strand.
GCCATTTCCGCGAGGGTACATCTAAGCTCAGTCCTTCTGGTGTAACCAGCATTGATTTGAGACATTTGTTGTTCCTCCTTAGCCCAACGCCGCAAGCTGTCCCAGAGTCAGCGTACAGAGCAGAAGTGAGT
>JAZRID010000277.1:0-1615 GCA_045645125.1 Oscillospiraceae bacterium
GATCCGACTTTGTAGTTGCCGATGGTCGCCGTCTGCTTCTTGCCCTCTGTGACCGTTCCCACAACTGTTCCGTTGTAAATCACGCTTGTTCCGTCGATGACCAACAGCCCGTCCTTGGTATGTAGCGTGCTGGGGGCCGTGTATTGCCTCATCTGTGTGCGCTGTCGCCGTGGGGTCATAAAGGGGAATTTTTCGCTACTGAGATTTTCGCTTTCGGCAAGGTCGCCATCCTGATAGCCCTCGTCGTAGTTGATGCCGCGAAAGCGGACGATGTACTGCTCTGTGCGATTTGATTCTCGTTTCAGGTATGGAAGCATCTTATTCCCCCAGTACATTTTTGATGTTCCCAGACGACTTCGGCCTGTTCTCACGGATATATGCCTTCTTGTAGTCATCAAATAACGCATAGAACATCGTAATCGTGTTGTTGTAGTCCTCATACCGCTTGTCGTAGAAGTCGATTTTCGCCTCTAGCCAAGTCTGGTAGATTCCGTCATAAGGGTAAGGCACAATCAGCTCCGTATCGCCGTCGTCTGGGTAGCTATAGGCGAATGTACCAACCTCCTGCATCACTGTGCGTCGTACCATGCCGTCCAGCTCGCTAATCCATGCGTACTTTTCTTCTTCGCCGTAGGGGTTGACCTTTACCCTATCCACATATTCTATGATTTTGTCGATTGTCGCCATGGTTTACCTCCTGTTGGGGGGAGCTACGGCTCCCCCGTGTCATTGCCCGAACACGCCCGCTCTGTCGTGAATCACCAACAGACGCACCATGTCGTAGCTCAGGTCCAGTCCTGTGCCGTCACCGTTCAGGAATCCCTTTTCGATGAGTTTCTGCACGGTTTTCTGTGCCCATGCAGGGCACTCTGCCATCGTGTTATATCGCACTTCGCTCTCCTCCTCCGCGTCGTTCTCTGCGCCCCACAGGGGCATCGTGGGTGGCAATTTCCCTGCGAGAATCATCTGGCTTGTCCACTCACCGCCGTTGTCCCACTGGATATGGGGCATATCCACGAAACTTTTCCAGTCACCACCCCACGAGAAGCCCATCTCTTTGGCAATAGCCGCCGCCTTATGAAAAAAGGCGGTATCATCGTACTCATGCCCCTTGACATTCTTACAGAAGTCGAACGCCAGTCCTGCGGTATCGGCGTGGAAAGTCGGCGTTCTGCCGTTGGTCACGATACTGCCAGGGCGTGTGCGCCCCTGCGCGTACAGATACTCTTGGTATTCCTTATCGCGCACCGTGTTGGTAATCAGCACATTCAGCCCGACTGCCTTGCACCGTTCCAGCCACTTCCGACAGTTCTGCTCCACATCGTCGCGCAACAGCGCAATATCTCTACTATTCAGCATGGTTATTCCCCTCCTGTTTCTTCTGGCTCTGCGTGCCGAAGTAGAACGAAATCACCATCAGAAAAACCGTAAGAAAATCCTGTGCGGTGACATCACGGCGCAATGCCAGTACCGCAAACACCGCCGTCAGCGCGATGGTGACGATACTCTTGACCGATAGCAACGCGACGGCGCGTCTACTCAGCTTGTCCTCGTTCATATTGTATCCTCTCTTTCGTATGTGCTCGTTCAGCCAAGACCAATCTTAGCCAGAGCC
>JAZRID010000278.1:0-1172 GCA_045645125.1 Oscillospiraceae bacterium
ATTGGGATGGATACCTTCCTTCATTGCTCTTGTTCACCTCTTTCCCCATCATAGTCGGTGTGTAGCTTTCACCATACAGTCCGCCTTAGAGTATATCACAAGAATCTGTAGATTGCAAGCAATATTTTTCAAAAATCAAAAGTTTTTTCAGGACTTTGCGGACAAGTCGCGCGCAATACGCAAGATACTCCACGCAGGGACTTGGCACGGCAACTGCATTTTGAATACCATCTGCGGATTGTATACCTCCTGCAAGGTGTTTCCCTCCTGGTCGACCATCTCGCCAGCGACAAAGGCAATCGGCTTAGTATTGGGACCGACCACCTCAATTTCATCCCCTGCCATAAACTTATTCCGCAGGGTTAGCGTAGCCATTCCGTTTTCATCGCAGTCCATCACGAGCGCAATCACCTGCCACTCTCTGATATAGCGCGAATTGTCCACATACTGCCCAGGTTGCCCATAGTAGAACCCTGTAGCGTAGTGGCGATGGCTGACACGCTCGACTTCCTCGCGCCAGACAGGGTCGAGCGATTCGCCAGCGGCGGCGGCATCAATGGCGTGGCGGTATGCCCCTGTCACAATCGCGGCATAGTAGGCACTTTTGGCGCGCCCTTCGATTTTCAGACTGTCCAGTCCGACAGACAGCAAATCGTCCACATGGTCAATCATGCACATATCGCGGGAGTTCATAATATAAGTGCCCTTCTCGTCCTCAAACACAGGGAAATATTCCCCAGGTCGCTTCTCCTCCATGAGATAATACTGGTAGCGACAGGGCTGGGCACAGGCTCCTCGGTTGCTGTCGCGCCCCGTCATATAGTTGGAGAGCAGACAACGACCGCTGTAGCTCACGCACATCGCACCGTGGACAAATGCCTCAATCTCCAAATCCTGCGGTGTCTTTTCGCGAATCTCGCGGATGTCCTCCAAGCCCAATTCACGCGCCAAAATCACGCGCTTGGCTCCCAAGTCGTACCACGCATTTGCGGTCACATAGTTGGCAATACTCGCCTGTGTGCTGATGTGACGCTCACAGGACGGGGCATACTTCCCTGCCATCGTAAATGCACCCAAATCGGCTACAATCAGGGCATCCACCCCTGCGTCCTGCAACTGTTCAAGGTGTGCAGGCAGGTGTACAATCTCGTCATTTCGGGGCATGGTGTTGA
>JAZRID010000279.1:0-23707 GCA_045645125.1 Oscillospiraceae bacterium
CCAGTCTGTTCGTCACACCAGACAGCATTGATGCAAAAATTGCAGAGATGGCCAAGTTGATTGGCTACGGTCTAAACCTCGCCTTACAACCACACTTGACCTTTGCCGATATGATTGCCCTCGTGGAGTAAGTATTCCAACCATTGACAAGCGGGGGTGGATGGGATACGATGGGGGAAAATGCTTGAGCAGGAGGCACATATGGAGATTGAACGCAAATTTTTGGTAAAGCAACTGCCTGAAAATTTGGCACAGTATCCTTGTCGGCATATCAGTCAGGCGTATGTCTGTACTGACCCCGTCATTCGGGTGCGCCAAAAAGACGAGAACTATATTCTGACCATTAAGGGCGAGGGGTTTTTACAGCGCGAGGAGTTTGAAATGCCCCTGCAAAAGGCGCAGTACCAACGACTCCTTGCCAAGTCAGAGGGGCGGAGCATCGCCAAAGACCGCTACCGTATCCCCTTTGGAAAGTATACCATTGAGTTGGATATCTTTGCACCGCCGTTTGACCCACTGGTTTTGGCAGAAGTGGAGTTTGCCAGCGTAGAGGAGGCGACGGCTTTCGTTGCCCCTGACTGGTTCGGAGAAGAAGTTACGCACGAAAATGAGTATACCAATGCCGCTATCAGTCGGAAACGCTTGGAAGTGCCCGCTGTTGTCCCTGGACGCTACCGCCATTTCAAAGGAAACGAGTATGAGGTATTGGGCATGGCATCCCACTCCGAAACCTTAGAGCCAATGGTGGTCTACCGCGCTCTGTACGGCGAGCATGGGGTGTGGGTGCGCCCTGCTACCATGTGGACAGAGGAAGTGGAGTATGAGGGACGGCGCGTGCCACGCTTCTCCCCAATCACCGCATAAGCGGTATATTCCTTTGCAATTGGGGCATACTGGCGGCAAAGGAGTGATAGTAGATGGATATGTCCAACAAGGACTATGACAAGTTTGTACAGGCCAGGGCACAGAAATCGCCCATCGTCAAAAATTGCCTGTTGGCGTTTGTAATTGGCGGTGCCATCTGCGTACTGGGACAGGCCATCCTCGACGGTTTCACCGCCCTCGGACTGGAGAAAACTGACGCAGGCACAGCAACCTCGGTGAGCCTGATTGCCCTATCTGCCTTACTGACAGGATTGAATCTCTATAATAAACTGGGTCGCTTCGGCGGTGCTGGTACACTGGTCCCTATCACGGGGTTTGCCAATGCCGTCGTGTCGCCTGCGATGGATTTTAAGACCGAGGGATTTGTCACTGGCATGGCGGCGAAGATGTTCACCGTCGCAGGTCCAGTCATCGTGTTCGGCGTGTCCGCCAGCGTGGTATATGGGATTGTGTATTGGATTAGTCAAATGGTAGGGGGCGGTTAATCACCGCCCCTATCAATTTTTGTCTTGGTATTTTTCGTAAATCGTGCTATACTAAAGTGTTCACACAGTATTATTACATTTACTCCAAAGGATAAGAACGATGAAAAAACAGACATATCGCAGGAGAAAACGCAGACGATCTCTACTGGCCTTTTTGGTTGCCCTCCTGCTCTTTATCGGCATGATAACCTTCTACCACGGCAACCACACTCTCCAAACGGAGGAATTTACGGTCACCTTTTCCCGATTGCCAGAGGGGTTTGACGGTTGTCGTATCGTCCAGTTGAGCGACCTGCACGGCGCAACCTTTGGCGAGAATAATACCAAACTGCTCGCCGCCATCCGAAAAGCACAGCCGTCGTATATTGTCATCACAGGCGACACCCTCGACCGTTTTCGGGAAACACCGCAGAGCTACGCGGTGCAGTTGTGTGAGGGACTTGTAGAGATTGCACCGACCTATTTCGTCACAGGCAACCATGAGTGGGCCTTAGGGAAGATGCGCGACCTGAAAGAAGCTATTGTACAGACAGGGGCGGTGGTGCTGTCTAACGACTTTGTGGAACTGGAACAAGAGGAGGATACCATACTGTTGGCAGGCATCGACGACCCCAACGGCTACGCCGACCAGAAAACACCGGAAGAACTGGCGGAAGAAATTTATGATAAGTATGACGACCCCTTCTGGTTTCTGTTGGCGCACCGCAACAACTACTTTGCTAAACAATATTACCGCTTGGGCGCGGAACTGGTATTAAGTGGACACGCCCACGGCGGTATGATTCGCCTGCCTTTTACGGATGGTCTTATCGGAGTAGAGCGCGACTTATTCCCCACTTATACCGCTGGACTGTATGAAGTCGACGGGGCAAAACTGTTTGTTTCTAGGGGATTGGGCAATTCTGGACGCTCTTTCCGCTTATTTAACCGCCCACAGGTGGCGGTCCTTACGCTGAAACGAGGATAAGAAATCGTATGAAAGAATTTATCGCTGGACAATATGATATCGCCGTGATTGGCGCGGGACACGCAGGTATCGAAGCCGCCCTCGCCGCTGCGCGTCTGGGGTGTTCCACCATCTGCTTCACCATCAATTTGGATGCTGTAGGGAATATGCCCTGTAACCCTGCCATTGGCGGTACAGGCAAGGGACATCTGGTGCGCGAACTGGATGCACTGGGCGGTGAGATGGCGAAAGCGGCTGACAAAGCCTGTATTCAGTACCGCCTATTAAACCGTGGCAAAGGGCCTGCGGTACACTCCCTCCGCGCACAGGCAGACCGCTGGAGTTATCAGCGCGTGATGAAACATACCTTGGAGCAACAGGAGAATCTCGCTGTCCGACAGGGCGAGGTGACGGAAATTCGCCTGACGGATGGGGCGGTGTCTGCCGTGGTACTGCGTACAGGTGCGGTGTTCCTTGTAAAAGCCGCCATTATCTGCTCTGGTACTTATCTAAATGGACGCACCATCGTCGGGGAGTGTGTGCAGGACGGTGGACCCGATGGGATGTTTGCCGCCACCACGCTGACCGATTGCTTGGTTGCACTGGGGTTGTCCCTGCGCCGTTTCAAGACAGGTACACCGCCACGCATCCACGCGCACAGTGTGGACTTCAGCAAAATGGAGTTGCAGGAGGGCGATGCACAGACAATGCCGTTCTCTTTTGAAACCAAGGCGCGTCCCACAAACCGTGCGGTCTGCTACCTCACCTATACCAACGAGGAAACGCACCGCATTATCCGTGATAATCTTCACCGTTCTCCGATGCACGCAGGTGTTATCGAGGGCGTTGGCCCGCGCTACTGCCCCTCTATCGAAACGAAGATTACACGCTTTGCAGATAAACCGCGCCACCAGCTGTTCATTGAGCCGATGGGACTGGATACACAGGAGATGTATGTACAGGGACTGTCCTCCGCCATGCCAGAGGAAGTGCAGTTGGAGATGTTACACACCATCCCTGGGCTGGAACACGCCGAGATGATGCGCCCTGCCTATGCCATCGAATACGACTGTATCGACCCGTTAGAACTTGCCCCCACCCTGGAGGTCAAAAAAATTCCTGGTCTGTACGGTGCAGGACAGTTCTGTGGTTCTTCTGGGTATGAGGAGGCGGCTGTGCAGGGTTTTATGGCTGGTGTGAATGCCGTGCGGAAACTGCGTGGACAGGATAGTGTTGTTCTATCGCGTGGACAATCGTATATTGGCACGCTGATTGATGACTTAGTGACCAAGGGTACAGAGGAGCCGTACCGCATGATGACCAGTCGCAGTGAATATCGTCTACTGTTACGACAAGACAATGCCGATGAGCGTCTGTGTGCGATTGGCCATGCCATTGGTCTGGTGTCTGACGAGCGTTTGGCGGCGGTAAATGAGAAGTATGAGGCGGTTCGTCACGAAATTCGCCGTCTGACTGCCAAAGGCGTACCGCCGACGAAAGAATTGAACGATTTTCTCGTTGCGTGTGGCACAACGCCTGTGTCCGATGGCGCACCGCTGATTGCCCTATTGCGCCGTCCGCAGATACATTACCGTGATTTGAAACAATTTGACCCAGATATGCCCGAACTGAGCGAGGAGATTGCGGAACAGGTGGAAATCTCCGTCAAATATGAGGGGTATATTCAGCGACAGCATCAGGATGTAGCGGAACTCTCGCGCATGGAGAAGCGTCTTCTTCCGCCCGATATCGACTACCATGCCATTCAGGGATTGCGCTTAGAGGCACGAGAGAAGCTCGATGCTATTCGTCCGCGGAATTTAGGACAGGCGGGACGCATCTCTGGTGTCAGCCCAGCGGATACCGCCGCACTGATGATTTGGCTCGAACGCATGAAAAAGGAGTGATAGGACCATGAAAAAACTGTTGGCAATCCTTGTCTGCAAGTTCCTGCGCGTGGTAGGAAAACTTGTGGGCAAGGGAAGCTCCCTGCCTGGACAGTATGCACTAAAAGTCTGTCCCGATATCTTGCGCCGTGTAGAACTGCCACCGTATATCATTGCGGTAACAGGTAGTAACGGCAAGACCTCCACTGTGGAGATGATTGCTGCTATTTTGCGGAAAAGTGGAAAAACGGTGGTGTACAACGCGGAGGGGTCGAATCAGATTGAGGGTGTGACTACGCTCATTCTATCCCATGCTACGCTGGGGGGTAAGGTGCGCGCCGATGTCCTGCTCCTCGAAAGCGATGAACGCTATGCGCGCCACTCCTTCCGCTACTTTCACCCCACGCACTTTGTCATTACCAACCTCTACCGCGACCAGTTGACGCGCAATGCCCACCCCGAATGGGTCTATGATGCGATTCTCCCTGCTATCCATGCGGACACCACACTGGTGCTCAATGCGGATGACCCTCTGGTATCCGCGTTTGCACAGGGACACGAGAAGGTCAAATGGTTCGGTCTGGAACGCTGTGGCATCAGCCATACGGAACATCGGGGTATCTACCACGACGGTGCATACTGCCCTGTGTGTAAAAGCAAAATGACCTACGACTGCTACCACTATGAGCATATCGGTCACTACCGCTGTGAGAACTGTGGCCATCACCGCCACGCGACCGATCTTGCCGTCACCGACTTGGACCTTGCCAATGGTCGCTTGGTACTGGACGGCGAAGCGGAGATTGCGCTTGCGTTCCGCAGTATCTACAATGTGTATAACATCCTCGCCGCGTGGTCGGTCTGTTCCCTCGCAGGCGCAGACCGCCGTATCGCCGCCGAGGTTATCAACAACTATATCCTCAAAAATGGGCGCATGGTGCGATTTACGCTCGGCGCGCACAAGGGGACACTGCTCACCAGTAAGCATGAAAACTCCGTGGCATACAACACCAACCTCGGCTATATTGCCACGCAGAAAGAGAAGTGCAGTGTGCTGGTGATTGTCGATGCCATCAGTCGGAAGTATTTCACAGGAGAAACCAGTTGGCTGTGGGATATTGATTTTGACCTGTTGTGCAGTGAGAATGTGAAGCGCGTGGTATTGTGCGGTAAGTATGTCAACGACCTCGCGTTGCGCTTCTCGTTTACCGCCGTTGCACCCGAAAAAATTGTCTGCCACAATACCGTCAGTGAGGCGGCGGAGTATTGCAAGGCAAACGGCAAGGAAAACCTGTATGTTGTGACCTGCTTCTCGGATAGAGATAAACTGTTGACAGTGGTAGAACGGGAGGGATAAGCGATGGAATTGAATATTTTGCATCTGTTTCCTGATTTGATGAGCCTGTATGGGGAATATGCCAACCTCGCCGTTCTGCGCCGTCGGTTGGAGAAGATGGGGGTTACGGTAAAAATGCGCACCGCCGATGGAGAAACCGCCCCCGATTTTTCCACCGCCCATCTCATCTATATGGGAGCAGGCGCGGAGCGCAATCAGAAAGTTGCATTGCAGAAACTGTACCCCTATACTGATGCACTGAAAGAGGCTGTGGCGCGTGGCGCAATGGTGTTGTTCACAGGCAATGCCATGCCCCTGTTGGGAAACACCATCACCGATGCAGACGGTCAGCAGTTTTCTGCACTCGGTCTGGCGGATTTCACTACGCAGGAATCCAACAAGCGGATAGGGGAAGATGTGGTAGCTATGCCGACCTTGTGGGAGGAGCCAGCAGTCGGATTTATCAATAAATGCTCGACTACAACAGGGATTAGCACACCGCTGTTTTCTGCGCTGTCGTTGGGCTTTGGCAACGAGCAGGAGAGGGGAGCCGAGGGGTATGTGAACGGTTCTGTGGTGGGAACGCATATCACGGGGCCTGTACTGGTGAAAAATCCTGCGTTTACCGACTGGGTTATTCGCTACCTGTTTACGGCGAATGGATGGACATTGCCCGATGTGTTGCCTCGCCTGCCCTATGAACAGGAGGCCTATGCGGTAACACGCCGCGAATTGCAGGCACGAGTAAAATGAAAGAAGGAGCGTTGTTTTTGGCAACGCTCCCTTTTTGTTGTCATATTCTTTTGAGTAGGCTTTCGGGGGATTCTTCCCACATAACAAGAAGTGCGCCGTCACGGACACACACTTCGGCGGAGGTCCCAGTAAAATGATTACTGACCCCCAGTGGAAAGCCACTGTGTAGCGTACCGTTTTCCAACGGATAATATAGCCCTGTCAACGAAACCCCTGTTGCTGCGCCGTTGGGACAAAAGACGGAGATGGTTCCTGTGAGTGTCGGCGGAAATTGCAACGCAGTCCGTTGGATGGCACAGCTGACCCAACCATCGCCCACCAGGTACCCCTGTGCGCCGTGTTCTGCGAGGAACAACAGCGTTTGATAATTGGCGTAGGTGTGGTCGGGGCGGCCGCCAGTACAGCCGTACAGGACAAATACGCGACAGCCGTGTGCCAGTCCGAGTTTAACGGCAAGCATGGTGTCGGTATCATCTTTTTCTACGGGGTGCCGTACAATGTTATGACCGACTGGTATGCGTCCCAGAGAGTCAAAATCGCCGACGACTAAATCTGGTACAATCCCCTGTTCCTCCAAATAGTGCAGTCCACCGTCGGCGGCGATGACCCAAGCAGAGGCGCGGTCCGGGATAGTGATTGTCCCAGGGGTGCGCGCCCCGACAATATAACAAATCGTTTCCACAGCAATCCTCCCTGTTGTTTTTCCTTCATCATAGCATATCGGAGTGTTTTTTTACAGGGAAATTTCCGCAGAGATTCGATATTTGTGTAAAAATTAGGCAATTGGATAGATTCTTTACTTGCACATTGCGTAAATTTGTGGCATAATTTGTGTAGGTGTTTTTCTGTAGCACAGTGCTGTATGAAACACAGGATATTCTCGGCATAGTATAGTAATATCGTAAAGGAGGATTTTATGGAATCGTCGCAGTTGAAACAAAAATATGGGTTAGCCACCGCCATTGCGATGGTGGTCGGTGTGGTGGTCGGTTCTGGTGTATTTTTTAAGGCGGAATCGGTCCTGAATGCTACAGGTGGTAATGTACGCAGTGGTATTCTCGCTTGGCTGATAGTCGGTCTGGTGATGATTATTTGCACCAATACATTCTCGCTGTTGGCTTCTCGGTATGAACGCGCCAACGGTGTGGTGGATTTTGCACAGATTGAGGTGGGACGCACCTACGGCTACTATCTGGGTTGGTTTATGGCCACCATCTACTATCCCAGTCTGACCGCCATTCTCGGCTGGGTGTCGGCACGCTATTTGTGTGTCCTATTTGGGGTAGCGGATGTAACAGGCGGTATGGCGATGTTGTGTGCCTCGGTCTTTTTGGTGCTTATCTTTGCTACCAATGCCCTCGCACCCGTCATCGCAGGAAAATTCCAAGTTGCAACCACGGTGATTAAATTGGTTCCGCTGGTCGGTATGGCCGTCCTCGGTCTTGTTAAGGGACTGGACTCTGGCATGTTGGCGCGGAACTTCAATGCGGTCACGGCTGGGGATGGCAACAGTGGACTGCTCGCCGCTGTTATCGCCGTCGCCTTCGCATATGAGGGCTGGATTATCGCCGTTTCCATCAACGGCGAGTTGAAAAACGCCAAGCGCAATATGCCGATTGCACTGACCCTCGGCTCTTTGATGATTGTCGTCATCTATATGTTCTACTATCTCGGTCTGACGGGTGCAGTCACCACAGAGGCCCTGATGGAATCGGGGCAGGCTGGTGCGCTGTTGGCATTTGAAACCGTTTTCGGCTCTGGTGTCGGCTCTTTGGTGTTCGTCCTCTTGATTATCTCCTGCATCTCCACCTGTAACGGCTTGACCGTAGCGAACTGCCGTGGTTTGTATGCACTGGCGGCGCGTGGCCACCTGCCAGAGCGGTTTGGAGAGTTGGATCGACACAGCAATATGCCCCTCTCGTCCTCGATTTTCTCTCTGGTGATGGCATTCTTCTGGCTGTTCCACTTCTATGGCAGTAATGTTGCATGGTTCCCCGATATCTTCTGTTTCGACAGCTCGGAACTTCCGATTATTACGCTCTACGCATTCTATATCCCGATTTTTGTGATGATGATGAAGCGGGAAACCAAGTGGAATGTCCTGTCGCGTTTTGTCCTGCCTGGCTTGGGTGTGCTGTGCTGTCTGTTCATGGTGGTTTCCTGTGCCATCGTCCACCGCGCCACGATGTCTGGCTATCTGACGCTCTTTGTCGTCGACCTGTTGATTGCCGCTGTCATTCTGTTCCGCCAGAAGGCGCGCAAGGCATAGTACCCGCATATCCAAATACAAGAAAAGGGCGTGTTGCGCTTGTTGCAACACGCCCCGTTATTTTGTCACATGGTATGGGTTTTATAAACCTCGCCGTCCATCGTCTTCCAAGTAAAGGTTTTATTCTCCAAAATGAGATAACTCCCCACGCTACCTCCCTTGGGGATGGAGGTAGAGCCAGGGTTGATGTAGGTAAAAGTGCCGTGTGGGACACAGGCAGGGATATGGGTGTGTCCGTTGAGCAAAATTGTGCCCTCCGTCATGCGTGGCGGATAACTCTCACTCCACAGGTGGCCGTGTGTGGCAAACAGGGAGAGACCTTCCCACTCCAACATGGCGTAGTCGGACATCATGGGAAATTCCAATACCATCTGGTCCACCTCGCTGTCGCAATTGCCACGCACGGCGAGAATTTTATTCTGTATCGCGTTGAGCTGGTCAGCAACGCTCGGACAGCTGTACTCCTCGGGCAGAGCATTGCGTGGTCCGTGGTACAGCAAATCGCCCAACAGCAGAATTTTATCTGGCTGTTCCTGTTCCACGCGCTCCATCAATTTTTTTACAAAGTATGCCGACCCATGCAGGTCGGATGCAATCATCAATTTCATCCCAAAACCTCCTGAGAAATGAAAATTACTTGGTCATAAGAGCGTTCATACGAGAAACTTCGTCGGCGAGGCTGTTGGCGATTTCTGCGCTCTCCTCTGCCATACGGGAGTTTTCCGACACGATAGTAGACACCTCCGCCACCTGCTGACGGATAACACCAATGGACGCCTGCTGTTGACCAGTTAGCTGGTCAATCTCGCGCGCATAGGCTTCGCTCTCACGCGAACACGCAATAGCGACAACCATCTGCTCGGCGGCGATTTGGGCGTAGTGACTGCCACTGCGTACCGCGGCAATTGAGTCGTTGATGAGCGTGGCACTGTTTTTGGCGGCCTCGGCACTCTTGTTTGCCAGAGAACGCACTTCGTCAGCGACAACAGAGAAGCCCTTGCCTGCCGCACCCGCACGCGCTGCCTCAACAGCGGCATTCAGCGCGAGAATATTGGTCTGGAAGGAGATGTCGTCAATCGTCTTGATGATACCGCCGATACGGGCAGAAGTTTCCTCAATCTCACGCATGGCCTGTTGCATCTGCTCCATGTTTTCCGCATTTTCACTGAGCATCTTGGCACTACGCACGGCGGCATCGGAGGCGCGCTCCGCCACAGAGAAGCACTCCTCGGTACTTTGAGCGAAGTTATCGATACCACTCTGGATGTTGGAGATGGTCTCCTCCTGCGCGTTGGAAAGCGCATTCAGATTTTGTGCAATATCGCGCATGGAGGAACTGGACAGCTCCAGATGACCAGCGACAATCGAAACCTCATCCATCACAACGGTCTGTCGTGCGGAAAGAGCCTGGCTCTCCTCCATCTGTGCGCTGACCTGTGCGAGAAGCTCGTCCACCTGCTGTTTCTTTTCCTCGGCGGTGTTGATATTGGCGACACACTCTCTTACCAGCAGGGAAATCATCACTGCACCGATATTGACACCGAGAATCCCCTTAATAATCAGGTCAAACGATGCACCGACATACAGTGTATCGGGGAATAGTACTGCACCGAGCAGGACAATATTCGTCAGTGTCCAGACGGCGCGGATATTGTTGGGACTGTAGTAGATACTGCCGATGGCAATATTGCCGAGCAACAGGGCAAACATCGTGTGTAGCTCATGATTCACGGAGGCGAGAACCGCAATAATCACACAGGTTGCCTGCGTCAGCACCGTTCCGCGTATCACGATGGATTTATCTTTTAAGAACACTAGGACAAGCACGGCAATGATAGCGGCAAAGGCGAAAATCAACAGCCCAACCGCAATGCTGTTTCGCACCACATTCAACACACCGAACAGCGTACACACAATGATAATAGCCAAGGAATGTTTTTTAACGATACCGTCGTTCAACCTAGATTGTGCAATACTATAATCCATGGATTTTTCCTCTCTTTCTTTGAACATACTACTGAATCCAGTTTATCAGTATTTAGTAGCTATGTCAATTGTGGAAAAATCGGTCAAATCATGCGTGTTGATAGTGCATAATGCACAATTTATCGTTTTTTTGTGTCAATTGTAGGATATCTCCGCTGTGATACCGCTGTTCTAACAGACCGTCGGCAATGACATCCTCGACTTGAGTGCGAATAAGACGGCGCAGGGGACGCGCACCGTATTCTCCGCCGTTCTGTCCGCGCACCAATACGGCGAGGGCGGATGGTTCGGCGGTGAGGGTAATGCCGTGGTCAGTTAGACGCTGGGCGAGTTCATCCACCATGTTCTGTGCGATGGCGATGAGGTCCTGTTCCTCCAACCGCCGAAAGATAATCGTTTCATCTACACGACCCAAAAATTCGGCGCGGAAAGTACGGCGCAATTCTTCCTCCACGGCTTGTTTCATCTCGGTGTGTGGGTCGTGCGTGCCAGAGGAAAAGCCCAGTGATGTGCGGTTGTGTGCGAGGTGACGCGCCCCGACATTGCCTGTCATTACGATAATGGTGTTGCGAAAATCGACTTGACGGCCACGGCTGTCGGTCAAACGGCCGTCCTCCATAATCTGCAAGAGGAGATTCCAGACATCTGGATGGGCTTTTTCAATCTCGTCAAATAGTACGACGCTGTACGGGCGGCGACGCACCTGCGTGGTCAACTGACCGCCATCATCATGGCCGATATAGCCGGGGGGTGCACCGACCAGACGGCTGACGGAGTGCCCCTCGGAAAATTCAGACATATCGAGGCGAATCATGGCATCCTCGCCACCAAAGAGCGTCCGTGCCAACGCACGGCACAATTGGGTTTTGCCGACACCGCTCGCACCCAATAGGAGAAAACAGCCGGTTGGGCGGTTCGGTTCTTTCAGCCCCATACGACTGCGGCGGATGGCGCGTGCGATGGCGCAGACCGCCTCGTCCTGTCCAACCACACTGGCGCGCAATGCGTTCTCTAACTGCAATAGCCGTTCGCGCTCGCTACAGGTGATACGCTGTACGGGAATGCCTGTCCACTCGGCGGTGACGATGGCGATATCTTCGGCGGTCACGGCGGTGTCCACTGCCTCGGACGATACGCGCTGTCGCTCAATGCGGAGCTGTTGGGCAAAGTCGTCCTCTACATCCTTGAGCTTCGCCGCATTGGTGAAATCTTCCTCCGCCACGGCGGTAGCTTTGTCGGCGCGTACCTGCGCCAGCCGTTCTTCCAACTGCGCCGTATCGGGGGATTTTGCCGCCGTGCAGAGCCGTACACGACTACAAGCCTCGTCCATCAAGTCGATGGCCTTATCGGGCAGGCGGCGGTCGGGTAGATAGCGGCGACTTAGTTCCACGGCGGCACGGAGGGCTTCGTCGCGGATGGCTATACGGTGGTGCGCCTCATAGCGTGGTTTTAGTCCGTTCAAAATTGCCAATGCAGTGGTGTCGTCTGGCTCGTCCACCGTCACCATCTGGAAACGACGCTCCAGGGCCGCGTCCTTTTCGATGTGCTTGCGGTACTCGTCGAGGGTAGTTGCGCCGATGATACGCACCTCACCGCGTCCCAGTGCAGGCTTCAGAATATTGGCGGCATCCACTGCGCCCTCCGCACTGCCTGCGCCCACAATCGTGTGTAATTCATCGATAAACAGAATGACATTTTCTAATTTCTTGACTTCTGCGAGGGCATTTTTGACGCGCTCCTCGAATTCACCGCGGTATTTCGTGCCTGCCAACATGGCGGCGATGTCGATGGACAGAATCACCGTGTTGCGGAGTTCCTCTGGTACATCCCCGTCTACGATACGCTGTGCCAGTGCCTCCGCGACCGCCGTTTTACCCACGCCTGGCTCCCCCACCAGAACGGGGTTGTTCTTGGTGCGACGGGTCAAAATGCGGATGGTGCGTGTCAGTTCTCGCTCGCGCCCCACGACAGGGTCAAGTTTGCCCTCTCGTGCCATGGCATTCAAACTGCGTGTGAACTGCTCCAGTGCCTTGGAGCGCACGGGTTCCTCGCGTGTTGGGGTGGGGCGCGGATGAGGGCGTGTGGCCGCCGTACCGCCGATACGCTGTAATAGAGTGGCATGTAGACGGCGCACATCTGTCCCAAGCGCATGGAGAATCCGCAGTGCCATGGTGCCCTCCTCGCGTAACAGTCCCAATAGCAGATGTTCCGTGCCGACATAGGCGCCGCCGTTATCGACACATTCCTGTGCGGCGGTTTCAATGACACGGCGTGCACGGGGGGTCAGTCCTTGGGACGGTGGCATACCAGACAGCCCTTTCCCTACAAATGAGATAAGTGTCTGCCGTACCTGCTCCGCACTGACCCCCTGTTCGTGCAGACAGCGACGCGCAAGGTTGTCCTCAGAGGAGAGAATCCCCAGTAAGATATGTTCACTGCCGACATAGCTATGTCCTAGCTCGCCTGCTTTGCCCTGTGCCAGACGCAGTGCCGACTGTGCCGATGGTGTAAATTGATTTGCCCGCATGATGTGCCTCCTTCAAATTCCCTGTTTTATCCAAGTATGCCCATGAACGAAGAAAATACACCATGTGTCCCCTTGCATATCACATCCTTATTTGATATAATCTTTTTGACAGATATTCCATTTTATACTGTCAACTATTTTTTGGAGGATATGCAACATGAACAAACTGAAACACTGTTTGGCCTACTTGCTCACCTGTGTCATGCTTTTTTCCATGATACCGACGCAAGCTACCGCCGCCCAAAAGTCACACGCTACTTTTTCCGCAGGCACAGATATGACCACTCTGGATAACGCGATTACACTGGCGACCTACTACAAAAGTATCGGTGCGCTCAAGGTTCGTACCGTAAAGGATTTTATTGTTTCTGCTGCTGACAGAGAATATACCGTGACCAATACCAGTGAAGAAAAAGGTTGCTATCTTGTCGTCCGCGTCACAAAATATACCGCTACCACCGCGGTAGATATCCGCGAGAGTACACAGTATCCTGTCAAAAATGAAGCCGATTGGAAAGAACTCCCCTCTGATGATGCACTTGTCTATCTGTCCGAGTTTGGGGGACAGGAAACGGTTTACCTGAGTACAGACAATCGTTGGCTCGGTGGCATTACCCATCAGCAAGCACACCGCATTTCCAAGGGGAAGAGTGTTACCTTCACGCTACCTGAGGCAGAGGAGGACGATATTTTTTCCATTGCGTTTGAATATATCTACAAAGATACCTCCGACCGAGAAACTATCGGGACGGAAAGCCATCTGGTTTTTGTGGATACCGATGGCGTTTTTCCTGTTAGTGAAGTAGCAAAACCTGTGCAAGATTTTGAATTTCCTACTTACCAAGACCTCCCACGCTGTGAGCCACTGCCGTTGCTTGCGATTTACACGGAAAAGCAGGTAGATGGTCTGTCAGACACTTTTAAAACCTTTCTAACCACCGGCTCAGGGATTCTTACCACAGCACCTGCCGACCAGAAGTATACGGTGGTCAATACTGGCCATCGGAATCTGACCATTTCGCTGTTATCTTTTACATCCGAACCTGCTTCTGCACTGCGAGAGAAGTACTACAAGGAAGATATCCACCGCTTTGGGGAAAAGGAACTGCCTACGGATGACACGCTGATTCCGTTCTGCCATGAAACCAGCAATACCACCTATTACCTCACAGCGGATGGTGTTTTTCAAAAAAATTTGGGGAGTGAAAATAACCGCCGTATTCTTCGTGTAGCTCCTGGAGAAACCGTGCATTTCACGCTACCAGAAGCAAAAAATGGGCAGTTCTATCGTCTGACTATTATGTCTGAGGGAAATTCTCTCCCCCGACAGTTCAGTATTTTGATAGGTGACAGTGTACCAGAAGTGTCCTATGTGTCCCCCTTCACAGATGTTCCTCAGATTTCCTACTACGCGTCTGCTGTGGAATGGGCTGTGGAGAAAGGGATTACCACAGGTACCACCGAAACTACTTTCTCTCCCAACGATACCTGTACCAAGGCGCAAATTTTGACTTTCCTGTGGCGCGCCAACGGACAAATGGCACCGACCATTGCAAATCCGTTCTCCGATGTGACCGAGGCGAACTATTACTATCAAACGGCCCTCTGGGCATATGAAAATGGATTGGTGGAGGGTGACACCTTCGGCGGTTCCACGCCCTGCACCCGTGCTATGACCGTAACCTATCTCTGGAAACTGGCAGGCAAGCCTACGACCACCACCACTTGCGCTTTCACCGATGTGGATGCCGATGCGGACTATGCACAGGCTGTGGCATGGTGTGTCGAACAGGGGATTACCACTGGTACCAGTCAAACCACATTTTCTCCTGACAACATCTGTACCCGTGCACAGATTGTCACTTTGCTCCATCGGGCACTGGTAGAATAAGGCGATACAACATATTTCTCCACTAAAACACTGATTTTCCTCTTGCTTTTTTGAAACTTCATGCTACAATAAGACTACCATACGAATAGGAGGTAACGATTCATGGCTCACAAGATTACTGATGCTTGCGTTAGCTGCGGTACTTGCATTGAGAACTGCCCCGTTGAGGCTATTGTCCAGGGCGATACTCAGTACGAGATCAAGGCTGATGTCTGCGTGGACTGCGGCGCTTGCGCTGGCAACTGCCCCGTGGACGCTATCGTTGCTGAGTAATTTAGCTACATAGCAGAAAACAGAGGACGGCATTCGCTGTCCTCTGTTTTTTTATAATTTTTTCAAGTTTGTCGCGTTGTTTTTGCGGTATAGCAGTGCGGTTGCACCCAAAATCACCAGAGAGCCGATAAATTTTACCAAATGGGGATTGGCTATTGGCAAAAACCCTACCGCCAGTGCAAAGAGCACGGTGGCAATCATACCACCAAATCCACCGACCGCGGCCGCCGCACTCTGCTTGACGACACTGACTTCGGTATCCCAGTTGAAGTTGGGGAGCAACAGGTTGGCGGTGATGCCAAACACGCAGGAGAACAGAATCAGCACGGCAGGAATCACCAGAAGCCACACCAGACCGAGGATATCGGGTCGAAGGGCGAGCACCATTGCCACCTCTGCCACGATGTAACAGGGCAACATCAGGCTCAGATTCAGCAGTAACTTGCTGTCGAGAATGGTTTTCGTGGGCAGGGGCAGGCTCTTGGTAATCCACCAGTTTTTCCCCTCCATCGAGATAGAAACCGCAGTCGTGGGCATCATGGCAAATGTACCGCCCACGAGGAACGGAAGCCACTCGCCCAAATCTAACTCTATGCCGAGCAGATGGTTGACGCTCTCCGCTCCTGCGACGAGATAGGCGACAGCGAGAACCATTCCCAGAATAGGCCCCAGAATGGTATTCGTCACATAGATACCAGAGGCGAAGTAGCGTTTCCATTCTCGCTTCCATAGGGATTTCAGCACGGTGGACTGTTGCAGACGCTCCATGCGGTAGTCGTGTTTGGCCGTGGTGACAGCCAGACGGCGACAGATAGCGTGGAAATTGTGCGCCGCCAACAGGACGACCGCCAAAAATACCGAGAGATACACCACGGCGCACAGGGCGAGGGAGCCGACACTGCCCGCGTGCATCGCCCGACCGAGCCACAGGGCAGGGGGATAGAGCTGTCCCAACAGCTGTGCCACCGTTTCGGCGAGGTCTGCCAACATCTCAGGGGTAAGATTCTCTGCGTTTGTTCCCAGTGCAGAGGAGAGCCAGAAAGTGCCCAGAACGAGGAGTAGGGAGAGGATAACCTGTGATACCGACTTGTTTTTCATGCGCGAGGAGATACCGGAGATGACAATGCCCAGCAGTGTCGCAAGGGACAGCGGTAACAGGGGGAGCAACAGCGCGGCGATAATCCACAGGGGATAGAGATACCACGCAGGGCGCACCAGTACGGCATAGACGACACCACCAGGAATGAGAGCCAACAGGGTCAGCAAGAAATCCTCCACATACATCCGTACAAAACGGCCGACCACGATGGCCTCCTGTTGCAGAGGGAGCGAGGAGAGAATTTCGTAGCCACTGCGATGGAATATCATGTCGCCTGCCTTAAACATACCGAACATCAAGATAATCAGACTGGCGATTGTCACCAGATAGGCAGGAAGAATACTGGCAAGACCCAGAACAATCAGACCATAGGCAAGACCGCCGACATAGAAGAACACCATAGCGATGAGAAATACCCACGCGATGCCTAACAGCACCGCACGGCGTTTCATCGACTTATCTTTCGTATGGCGCAGGCTGTTTAATCCAAACAGTTTTTTTAGTTCGAGGGAGGCAATCCATTTACTCTGTTTTAGCATCATCCACCACCTCCATAAAGATGGATTCCAGTGTCTGTCCCTTCTGCACGATGCTGTCCATCGCGCCAGAGGCCACCAGTATGCCGTCCTTGATGATTGCGACTTTGTTGCACAGCTTTTCCGCGACCTCTAGCACATGGGTGGAGAAAAATACCGCGCCACCGCTCTCGCACAATTCGTGCATCAACTGTTTCGTCACCATCGCCGCCTTGGGGTCAAGACCCACAAATGGCTCGTCGAGAATCAGCAGTTGGGGGCGATGTACCAGTGCGGAGATAATGGCAAGTTTCTGCTTCATACCGTGCGAATAGCTGGAGATGAGGTCGCCCAGCGAAGCGGTAATCTCGTACGCGGCGGCATACTGTGCAATCCGCTCGTTGCGCTCCTGTGCGCCCACCTCAAATACATCTGCGATGAAATTGAGATACTGGATGCCAGTGAGATATTCATAGAGGTCGGGGTTGTCGGGGATGTAGGCAAAGGTGCGTTTACAGGCGATGGGGTCACGGCGCAGGTCGATGCCATTTATCAGAATTTCGCCGGAATCGAAGTCGTGGATGCCTGTGATACATTTGAGCGTAGTAGTTTTCCCTGCGCCGTTATGCCCGATGAACGCATAAAGGTCGCCGGGGGCAACACGCAGGCTGAGGTCGGTCACGCCCTTGGTACTGCCCTTGTAGTGCTTGGTGAGATGATGGATGGTTAGCATATCAATGTTCTTCCCTTCTGTAAGTTTCGATGCAAAAGCCGTGGTATCCGCAACTGGTGCAGGTCAGTTTGCGTGTGGTCGGCGTATGGCGAGCAAAAAAGGCCTCGCGAAAGTGTGGGCGAAAGGGTGTGTGACAATGGGGACAGATGTAGTCCACACGGTTGAGATAGTAGGTCATAAGCCAGATGGCGAGCGCAATCACCACCATTTTTCCGAGTGCATAGGGAAGCCAGTTTCCTTTGAAAAGACCGATGAAAAAGGTGGTCGTTTCGATGGCTTCTAGGACCAAACCGATACACAATATCTTACGGTAGAGCGCGCGCAACTTCTTTTTGCTTTCCATATGGTACGCTATGTCACCAAGGGAGGCAACGGAGAAATGTTCCATACTGCGTACTTCGCGCTTGAGTTCTGTCACCTGTTCCAACTGTGCTTGTCGCTGGGCAATCTCCTCGCGCAGACCGCGTTCCTGCTCATCGAGAATGGTTTGAATGACCGCTTTGGGTTCCTGTTCGGACAATAATTCCCCGATGGCATGGAGAGGGATGCCCAAGTCGCGCAGAAAGCAGATGATGCGTAATTTCTGCACATCTTCCTCGCTGTACAGTCGCCGTCCACCTTCGCTCAGCGCGGTGGGAATAAGGAGATTGCGCGAATCGTAGTACTGTACCGTGCGAACCGTCACGCCACAGAGTTTGGCAATTTCTCCCGTTGTGTACTTTGACATAGCTCTTTCACCTCCTGACACCGCGATTGTAGCACATGACGCAGCGTCATTAGCAACCCCTTACGCAGGGGAACGTTTGATTTTTTGATAAAATAGCAGAAAAGGGAGTACCGCGAGAATTTTGTGCGGCACTCCCTGCGTGTTTTTATCCTTACTTTTCTACAACGATTTCGCCGTCGAGCAGTACCGTGGTGACGACCGTACCGCTTTCGAGAATGTCGCCGTCAGCAACCACGATGTCTGCGTCCTTGCCGACTTCCAGAGAGCCGACGCGGTCAGCGATGCCCAGATGCAGGGCAGGGTGGATGGTGATGGCCTTGAGCGCATCAAAACGCTCCATACCAGCCTTGACCGCCAGACCAGCGCACAGACCCAGATACTGCTGAGGAATCACGGGCGCATCGGTGATAATGCTGACCTGCACACCAGCGCGTGCGAGGACACCAGGGGTTTCAAAGGTCTTGTTGGTCAGCTCAATCTTGGTGGCATGGGTCAGCGTGGGGCCGACAGCGGCAGGGAATCCAGATGCCTTCACCTTGTCTGCGATGATGTGACCCTCGGTGCAGTGTTCCAGTGTCATCTTCACGCCAAACTCCTTGGCAATGCGGATGGCGGTGCAGATGTCGTCGGCGCGGTGTGCGTGTGCCTTGAGGGGCATCTCACCCTTGAGGACAGGAAGCAGAGCCTCCATCTTCATGTCGAACTTAGGACGCTTGGTGGCATCCTCGCCTGCGGCCTCCTTGGCCTCCAGATACTCACGCGCCTTGAACAGCATCTCACGCAGTTTGGCGGCGGTGGTCATACGGGCACTGTTGCCCTTGTCCTTGTAGCAGCGCTTGGGGTTCTCACCGAAGGCACACTTCATGGCGACAGCATCGCGCAGAATCATGTCGTCCACACAGGTGCCGTTGGTCTTGACGGCGAAGAAAGTACCACCCAGTACATTTGCACTACCGGGGCCAGTGCCGACGCAGGTGACACCACCCTCCAGTGCCATGCGGATGGCGCGGTCAAAGGGGTTGAAGCCATCCATACCGCGCAACTGGGGACAGACAATGTCGCCCATCTCATTGTAATCGTGACCCTCCCAGCCGATACCGTAGTTGTCCAGACCCAGATGGCTGTGTGCATCAATCAGACCAGGATAGATGTTCTTGCCAGTCACATCGACAATCTGCTCCCCATCCTCGGCAGGCAGATTCGCGCCGATAGCGGCAATCTTGCCATTTCGCACGGCGATATCCGCCACATAGCTCTCGGGATGTACCGCGTCAAAGATGGTTCCGTTTCTCAAAATCATAGCTGTGTCCTCCGTTGTATAAAAATTTTGATTTAGCGAATGAAGTTTGTCCACACACCAGGCTCTCGGACGGGTGGTGCAAGGCCTGCATCGCGTCCTGCCTGAATGGACTTGAGGAGCCATGCCATATTGTGCCCCAAGGTACGCATGATGGCGATGCCCTCCTCATCTTGCATGACCTCCTCAGGGGTGTTTCCGTGTACCATGTTCCAGTAGCGCGAGGAAACAATGGGCATCTGCGCGATGGTGAAATACTTGTTGAGTTGGTCAAAGGCGGCTGTCGTGCCACCGCGTCGGGCAGATACAATCGCCGCGCCTGGTTTGTGGCGCAACAGGCCAGAGGCGGCGTAGAATACGCGGTCCATCACCGCCGTGACCTGTCCAGAGGCGGCGGCATAATGCACGGGAGAGCCGATAATCAGGCCGTCACATTCGCTGAGTTTTTCAATGACCACATTGGCGATGTCATCGTGGACACACTTGCGGAGGGTGCGACACGCGCCACACGCCAGACAGCTTTTGACCGTGTCCGTTCCCAACCACAGGATTTCTGCCTCGACACCATCGGCTTCCAGTGTCGTTGCAATCTCATGCAGTGCGGTGTAAGTACAGCCCTTCTCGTGGGGACTGCCATTGAGCAATAAAACTTTCATACGGGTATCCTTTCTTTTTCTCTCACTGTTTAGTGGGCTTTCGCATCCAGACGGTCAAAGGCATGGAGCCAATCCGCTGTGTTGTAGTAGATGGCGAAGATAATGGCACTGACGGTCCAAGTGACAGGATAGGCGGAAAAAATCACGGCAATATGCCCAAAAGTGCGCACCATAATCGTGATATAGGTCACACGCAACAGACACCACGAGGCGAGCATGACCATCATGGGGACCATTGCCTTACCTGCACCGCGCAGAATACCTGCCATGCAGTGATTGAGTGCCAATAGGCAGTAGAACAGGGAAATCACGCGCATCTGCATCACACCGAATTGTACCACATTGGGGTCGTTGTTGAACAGCCCAATCAGGGATGGCGCAAAAATCCAGAACAGGACACCGACCAATTCCGCAATACACACGGCGCAAATAATACCGAGTTTCGCACCCTTTTTCACGCGGTCATGCTGTTTTGCACCGAGGTTCTGGCTGACGAAAGTGGACAGTGCCATCGAGAAACAGGTCACAGGCAGGAACGCGAAGCCCTCCAACTTGGAGTACGAGCCACAGCCTGCCATCGCGCTGTCACCGAAGGCGTTAATATTTGCCTGCACCAGAACATTGGCGAACGCAATGACCGAGTTTTGAACACCAGAGGGCAGACCGAGGTTGATAATCTGGCGTAGGACAGGGAGTTCCAACCGAATTTCACGGACGCTGACGCGGTACGGCTCGGTTGTGGTGAGTAGTTTCACGGCGCACAGGGAGGCGGAGATAATCTGGGCAATAACCGTGGCGGCCGCCGCCGAGGCGACACCCCAACCCAGTACACCGACAAACAGGAGGTCCAGTCCCACATTGACGAGGGAGGACACAATCAGACAGTACAACGGATAGCGACTATTACCGACCGCCTGTAAAATACCAGTACAGACATTGTACAGAAACGATGCCAGACTGCCGAGGAAGTAGGTGCGGAAATAGGCAACGGAGTTGGGCAGGACATTCTCTGGCGTTCCCATCCATTGTAGAATGGTGGGCGTAACCAGAACACCGACAATCGTCAGTGCAATACCAGCTATCAAAGCAAAGGCGAAGTCGGTGTGGATGGCGGTACGCATCCGATTGTAGTCTTTTGCACCGTAGTGCTTGGCAATCAAGACGCCGGCACCCATTGCCATGCCCTGTAGGAAACCGACCATCATAAAAATCAGATTGCCAGAGGAACTGACCGCCGCTAATGCCTCTTTGCCGAGGAAATTGCCGACAATCAAGGTGTCGGCGGTGTTGTAGAGCTGTTGAAAGAGATTGCCCATGAAAATGGGAATCGCAAAGTAAATGAGCCCTTTCCAGATGGGCCCCTCTGTCATGGGGGGCTGTACACGCGCCCCACGGGAAAATAGGGATTTCATCACATACTGTTCTCCATTCTATGTAGTTGCCCCCATTATACACCCTCTCCACCCCCTTGGGAAGTGGGAATTTATCAACAAAAAGGGTCGGCGCGTGTTGCACCGACCCCATAGGAGAGTGTTAGATATTGGTGAGGATATACTTGAGGATGAACAGCACGGAGATGATATACACCAGAACGGGCACTTCCTTGGCCTTGCCACGGGTGGCCTTGATGATGCTGTAGCTGATGAAGCCGAAAGCGATACCATCGGAGATGGAGTAAGCGAATGCCATGACGGAGATAGTCAGGAACGCAGGCACAGCCTCCTCGATGTCGTGCCAGTTGATTTTGACAGCACCCTTCATCATCAGAACACCGACGATAATTAGAGCAGGAGCAGTAGCGGCGGAGGGAATCATACCAGCGATAGGAGCGATTGCGATGGAAGCGAGGAACATCGCGCCGACCACCAGAGAGCTGACACCAGTGCGCGCACCCTCGGAGATACCAGTGGAGGACTCCACGAAAGTGGTGATGGTGGAAGTACCCATGCAAGCACCACAGCAGGTGGCGAAAGCGTCAGCAATCAGCGCACGGTCGCCACCAGGCAGGTTGCCGTGCTTGTCGGTCATGCCAGCGTTAGTGGCAGTACCGATGAGGGTACCGATGGTGTCGAAGCAGTCAACCATCGTAAAGCTGATAACAGCGGTGATGAGAGGCAGGATGCCCTTAGCGAAGGCACCGCCGAGGTCTAATTTCATAAACAGGGGAGCGAGGGTCACACCCTCCATCGTCAGTGCCTCGGGCAATTTGGTTTCACCCATGGGGAAGCCAAGGAGAGTGGTGGCGATGATACCGATGACAATGGCACCCTTGACATTGTAGGCCATGAGGATGGCGGTAATCAGCAGACCAATCAGAGCCAGAATGCCAGCACCGTTGCCAGCAAAGTGCAGGGCAGGCACACCGGAGTCGAAGGAAATCAGTTCGACATTCAGCAGACCGATGAATGCGATAAACAGACCGATACCAGCGGAGATAGCACTCTTAAGGAAGGCAGGGATGGAGGCGATAATCTTACTGCGCAGGGGGGAGATAGCGATAACCAAGAAAATCAGACCACTGAGCAACACGATAGCCAGACCTTCCTGCCAGGTGTAGCCCATGCCAAGGCAGACGGTGTAGGTAAAGAAAGCGTTCAGACCCATACCGGGAGCCTGTGCAAACGGTACATTCGCCAACATAGCGGTCAGGAAACAGCCAATAGCGGCACTGGCGCAGGTGGCGACCATGACAGGAACCCACAGTTCCTTGGGCATGGCAGGGTAGAACCCGTCAAGGCTGACACACAGCATATTGGGGTTGACGAAGATGATGTACGCCATTGCAAAGAAAGTGGTGATACCACCGACAATCTCTGCGCGGAGGGTACTGCCGCGCTCGGAGATTTTGAAGAATTTATCCATAAAATTCTCCTCCTATCAAATATAGTATCTTATCATTCTACATGAAAATGCTTAGAAATGAAACAACCTTTCCGTTGCTTCTCGGATTTTTGTCAAAGTTGACTGGAATCATCGTATTTTTAAGAAGATTTTTTTAGGTTTTTGTCATAATTTCGACAATATATTGCATTTTATACTTCTCAAGATGGGGAAAGTATGATATGCTACCATCTGCAGAGATTGGGTGGATTTTTTGGAATATTCCGCTAAAAGAAAGGAGAAAATAAAACAATGACTTTTGATACTTCCGCTTTTTCTGAGGTAATGACGAAAAGCATCGGCGCACTGACACTGGAACGACTGTTGAGCGGTGTCGTAACCCTCGTGGTCTGCCTAATTGTCATGCGCTTGATTACCAGCATCGTCAACCGTATCCTAGCTAAGGTGAAATGGGACCCCAAGGTGGAGAAATACATCGTCTCTGGTGTCAAAATCCTGCTGTACATCTTGGCGGCTTTGGTCGTGGCAGATAGCTTCGGCATCCCTGTCACCTCCCTCATTGCACTGGTCAGTGTGTTCGGACTTGCCCTCTCTCTGGCCGT